>CAYXEE010000007.1:0-20243 GCA_964463935.1 uncultured Chitinophagaceae bacterium
CCCTGGATAATTATTTGCTGGATTGTAAAGATTATTTGCAGTAAATGCAAGAGATTATTTAAAAGCTATGGGGACGGCGAGGACGCCGTCCCTCCAGAAAATTGTATTGTTGTTGATGGATTAGCGCCTGCGCGCCAACACTAAATTTAGGATGGCAGGCGGGGATTCGGATAATTTTGAAGCGATAAAAACTCTGTCGGCGACGAAACTGTTGCAAACTTTCGTTTATATGGCGCGGCATTATACGTTAACTTTTTTCCTTTATTTTTCGTAAACTTAGTTGTCATTTTTAATTACAAGGAGATCTACGATGAAACAGATAGTACTATTGTTCGTCTTTTTTCTGATTATGGGAAATTCTTCCGCATCGGCGGCGGATAAAATTCTTCCCTATCCAATCAATCAGAAACAATTGGCGAACGGTTTAAATGTTGTAACAGTTCAGTTCAATAGCCCCGGGCTTGCCGCATTCTTTATTGTTGTCCGAGTCGGTTCGCGCAACGAAATTGAAGAAGGCGTTACGGGATTTGCTCATTTTTTTGAACATATGATGTTCCGCGGAACAGATAAATTTCCGCGCGAAAAATATAACGACGTATTAAAATCCGTGGGCGCAGGCGCAAATGCGAATACGTGGTTCGACCGCACGATTTATCACATGACAGGCGACGCTTCAAAACTTGAAACAATGTTCGAGATTGAAGCCGACCGTTTTATGAATTTAAATTACACCGAACACGATTTTAAAACCGAAGCGGGCGCGGTGAAAGGCGAATACACAAAAAACAACGCAAGTCCATATCAACAATCGTACGAAAATTTATTGAACGCTGCGTTCGATAAACATACGTACAAACATACCACCATGGGATTTTTAAAAGATATTATTGATATGCCGAATCAATATAAATATTCGCTGGAATTTTTTAACCGTTATTACCGTCCGGAATTTGCAACAATTGTCGTTGTGGGCGATGTAAGTTCCGAAAAAGTAAATGCGCTCGCGGAAAAATATTTCGCAATGTGGAAACGCGGAACGTACATTTCAACGGTTCCAACAGAACCGAAGCAGGATTCAACGCGCCGCATACATCTGCAAAACGGTTCTATTCCGCCGTATCTTAGTTTAAATTTTAAAACGCCTGCATACAGCGATGTGAACATAGAAGTTCCCGCCATTGATGTATTAAACGACGTGTTGTTTTCCGAAACTTCTCCGCTGTATAAAAAATTAGTTCTGGAAGAACAAAAGGTACGCAGTTTAAACGGCAATATGCTTTTTACGCGCGACCCGTTTCTTTCTACTGTTGATGTTTCGCTGATTAAAAAAGAAGATATGCAGTATGTAAAAAATGAAATTATGAAGACGATTGAAGATTTTAAAAAGAACGGAACAACGGAAAAAATTCTTGCCGATACAAAATCGCGCATGAAATACAGCTACGCAATGTCTATTGATAATCCGACAATTATTGCAAATTCGCTCAGCACGTTTATTACGCTTGCCGGCGATCCGGAATCGCTGAACAGATTGTATTCGCTCTACGAAAAAGTAACTGTTGATGATTTAAAAACGGTCGCAAAAAAATATTTCATTCCTTCGGGATTAACAATTGCAACAATTTCTGCCGATGCGCAAGGAGGCGTGAAATAATGAAAACTACATTTTCAAATAATGGATTCTTCGCTTGTCCCATCGGGACTTCGCTGAGAATGACAATAGCAGCAATATTTATTTTTTCCGCCTCGCTCTTTTCACAACAGATAATTGAATTGAAACAGCCGAAATCGAGCAAGGTAATTATCAAATTGCGATTTCAAAACGGCTCCATCTCCGATCCGAAAGGAAAAGAAGGATTGACCGCTGCTACGGCAAATCTTATTACGCAAGGCGGAACAAAAGAGATGAGCTTCGGTGAAATTCAAGATAAAATTTATCCGTGGGCGGCGGGATATTACGCTCAAGTTGATAAGGAAGTAACCACATTTACATTTATGGCGCCGGTAGACTTTCTCGATCAATTTTATCCGATTGTAAAAGGATTGATGTTGAATCCCGCGTTTGCCGAAACAGATTTTCAGCGCGTAATGAAAAACCAGCAGAATTATGTTGATCAGGTAATTCGAGCTTCATCCGATGAAGAATACAGCAAGAAAGCATTGGAAGATTTGCTCTTTCGCGGAACAAATTATCAGCACATGGTGCAGGGAAAATCTGAAAGCGTAAAATCTATTACGCTGGATGATATTAAACAGCATTACGCAAGCTCTTTCACAAAAAATAATTTGAGTATCGGAATTGTTGGAAATTATTCTGATGCGTTTTTGAAACAATTGAAATCCGACATGGCGATGCTTTCCAATAATAAATTTAAAGCGCCGCAAGCCGGAAAAGCGAACATGCCGGACGGCGTGAATGTTGAGATCATTGCAAAAGATAATGCATTCGGATCTGCGATCTTCACCGGAACGCCGCTTGCCATTACGCGCTCCGGCAAAGAATTTGCCGCGCTGATGGTTGCAAATTCGTATCTCGGCGAACACCGCAAATCGTACGGAAAGTTGTACCAAAAAATCCGAGAGATTCGTTCAATGAATTACGGCGATTATTCTTACATTGAATGGTACAACAACGGCGGCGGAAATATGCTTCCTCCTTCAGGCGTTCCGCGCAGTTCAAATTATTTTTCACTCTGGATTCGCCCCGTGCAGATTGCAAAGCAGTTAAAAAATCAATACAAAGAACTTGCGGATATAAAGATCGGTCACGCGCATTTTGCGACGCGTATGGCGGTGCGCGAAGTCGACCAAATTATCAACAACGGATTAACGAAAGAAGATTTTGAAGCAACGCGCACATTTTTACGCAGTTACATTAAATTGTACGTGCAGACTCCGAACGAACAGCTCGGCTATTTAATGGATTCCAAGTTCTACGGAAGAAAAGATTTTATTACGGAAGTTGACAAAGAATTAGCAAAACTTACCGTAAAAGATGTGAACGCCGCAGTAAAAAAATATTGGCGCACCAACAACATGTTTGTAACAATCGTAACGGATAAGAGCGAAGCCGAAGAATTGGCAAAGAGTTTAAAAGAAAATACGCCGTCGCCGATGTCGTATTCCGACGCGGTGAAAGCGGGCTTGCCGAAAGAAGTTCTTGCAGAAGATGATGTTGTTGCAAATTATAAATTGAATGTAAAGAACGTAACAATTGTAGATTCAAAGGAAACATTTAAATAACTGAAGTTACGCATTGAGTGAATGATTAGCCGCGACCTTTAGGTCGTGGAAAAAAAATATCACAACGTGAACGGGCTTTAGCCCTGAATTCTCAATTCTTCAGGGACTAAAGTCCAACTATTTTTGTTTCTGTGCTATACACCGACCTGAAGGTCGGAGCTATTCAGGAATACAGTTGCGTAACATGAGTAAATAATCTTTTTTATCCTAAAGACCCAACAGGTTTTAAAAACCTGTTAGGTCTTACCGATAGCGCGGCTTAATGCCGCGTTTTTTATTTTGCAACTTAGAATTGACAATTGTGGGATTGCTGTTTACATTAGCAAGATGAATCATAGCATGAAAATGCAAAAAGAATCCTCTCCAATAACATTGTTCGAAGCGCTTGCGAAGGAAATGAAACTTCGCAACTATTCACACAAGACTTTGAAGGCATACAAAAGTTGTCTGCGATCATTCATCAAATATTTTTCTCCAAAACACCCCAAAGAACTAAGTGCTGAAGATATTAGGACGTATCTTTTATATTTAATCGAGCATGAAAAACTTGCTTCTTCTACGGTTAACCAAGTATTTAATGCGCTCCGGTTTCTTTACGTTGAATTGTATAAAATGCCTTTCACAATTCAAGATATTCCGCGTCCGCAGAAAGAACAAAAATTACCAAAGGTGTTAAGCCAAGAAGAAGTGCTGAAAATATTTTCGCGGGTTGATAATCTTAAACACAAAACTCTTCTAATGCTTATTTATTCAGCAGGACTGCGTGTTGGAGAAAGCGTGAGGTTAAAAATTTCCGATATTGACGGCGAGAGAAAAATGATTCACTTGCGAAGCGCAAAGGGGAAGAAAGACAGATACACATTACTTTCCGATGCAACGCTCAATTCTTTACGCGAATATTACAAAAAATATAAACCCAAAGATTTTTTGTTTGAAGGACAGGGAGAACGAGAGCATCTGTCTGAGCGAAGTATCCAAAATGTGTTTGTAAAAGCGGTAAAGGAAGCGGGAATACGAAAACCGATTTCTTTGCACGGATTGCGCCATAGTTTTGCAACTCACTTGCTTGAAAATGGCGTAGACTTACGATATATTCAGGAGTTACTAGGACACAATAGCAGTAAAACAACGGAGATATATACGCATGTGAGCAAGAAATCACTTGCTAAAATTGTAAATCCGTTAGATCAGGCGATGCAACAGACAAACCCGCCAAAAAGATAGCGGGCAAGAACGAAATAAACGCCATATGGCGTATATCCAACTAAATGAGATGTAGTAACGCCATAATGCGTAATTAAATAAGTTACCGGCAATGGCGGACGACCGTGCTACCATCAACCGACAGTGCATAAATTGAAACAGTTTTCACTCGGATAAGGCGACTTTTTGACTACATTTGACGAAAGATTTAGAAATTGAAAACTCATCATAAAATAATAAACGGTGACAGCAGACACATGACTGAGTTGGCAGACAATTCAGTGCATTTGGCTATCACTTCACCACCATATTGGCAACTCAAGGACTATGGAACAGACAACCAAATCGGTTTCCACGACAGCTACGAAAATTACATTAACAACCTGAATTTAGTTTGGAAAGAGTGCTACCGCACTCTCCACAACGGTTGCAGGTTGTGTGTGAATATTGGCGACCAATTCGCAAGGGCTGTTTATTACGGACGGTATAAAGTCATTCCAATTCGGGAGGAGATTATCAAGTTTTGTGAGAACATCGGTTTTGACTACATGGGTGCAATCATTTGGCAAAAAGTTACCACCTCAAACACCACAGGCGGTGGCGTTCAAATGGGTTCATATCCATATCCGAGAAACGGGATTATTAAACTTGACTACGAGTTTATTCTTGTTTTCAAAAAATTGGGCGATGCTCCTAAACCGACTAAAGAGCAGAAGGAACTTTCAAAAATGACTGCCGAAGAATGGAACACAAACTTTGCAGGACATTGGAATTTTGCAGGAGCAAGACAAAGCGGACACATCGCTATGTTTCCCGAAGAATTGCCAAAACGCTTAATCAAAATGTTCTCGTTTGTCGGAGAAACTATTCTTGACCCATTTGCGGGAAGCGGAACAACAGCATTAGCCGCAAAAAACTCTGACAGAAACTCTGTTGGATTTGAAATCAATCCTGAATTTATCCCGTTCATCAAAGAAAAATTAGAAATTCATCAAAAGGATTTGAGCGGGACTACTTATGAGTTTGTATCTCAACCACACCCGACAATTGATTTTCAAAGACCCTCACACGCTTGACAAGAAAATTGATGTAAAAAAATTACAATTCGGTTCTAAAATTGACAAAGATAGTTCCACTCAAAGAGAAGAACTCTTTACTGTTAAGGAAGTTATTAGCCCAGAGTTAATTCGTTTAAGCAACGATTTAACGATAAAACTAATCGGCATCAAAGAAGACCCGATTATTAACGGACAGGCAACAAAATTCCTTACAGACAAAACCAAAGGCAAGAGAGTATTTCTGAAATTCGACACAGTAAAGCATGACAGTAATAATAATCTGCTTTGCTATCTATACCTTGAAAATAAAACTTTCCTTAATGCTCACTTAATCAAAAACGGTTTGGTGCAAGTGGACTGCAACATGGATTTTAAATACAAAGAAAAATTTCAAAACTTATTTCACGAAGCACATGCCCAAACCAGTAACTAAACGCTTTTCAAAGGAGTTCGGCAAAAAAGAGAAAGTTCTCAATTACGCAACACAGACCTATCAATTATCGCGACCAAATAAAGTTGGAACAGTGATGGCTCTCATTCGTGAGTGCCAACCAAAATCATTTGAGCAATGGGAACAATGGTATTTTGAAAATGCGAACACAGACGGCAAGACACCGAGTAAAATCACCAAAGAAAGTTTGGAAGAACTTGGTGAAAGATTGTATGTAAAAATCAAGGAGATTGTAATTCCCGAATGGACAGAGGCATTTAATCAACTGACTTTACAAGATTGCGTTGATTACATTTTCAATCTCACAATTAACAGGACTTATGACGGTTTCATTCGTGAAAAATCTGTGATAGAAGATAATCTTGCAAAAGAATTTCCGAATGTAAAATTTGAAGAAAGTGACCCCGAACTTGACCATGCAGGCGACATTGACTATCTCGGTTGGGTTGGTAAAAAAGCGTTTGGTATTCAAATCAAACCTGTAACAGCAAAAGCAAATTTCGGTAACTACTCTGCGACAGAGAGAATGAAAGCAAGTTTTGCGGACTTCACTAAAAAATTCGGTGGACAGGTTTTCGTAGTATTCAGCATTGACGACAAGATAAAAAACGAAGAAGTAATCGGACAGATTGCTGCTGAAATAAAACGACTTACCTAACATGAAACGAGAGCCACATGCCGGTAACATGGGCTTAGCGAAAGTGGCGGTTCGGTTGTTAATTGAACAGTTGTGCTTCGTATCAAGTGCAGTGCTGATTGACAGTTTTATGCTTCGTATTCGCCACCTTCGCCAAGCCCCGAACCGTTATGCCCAATGCTATGACGACCGTGCAACAGACGAACATTGAAGCTTGACATTAAACTTTTGTGTAAAACTTGACGACCAAACAGGACAGATTTAGACCTTAAAAATATTAACTTAGCACATCCATTTTAAGACAAGAATGAAGAAAAAATTAACGATAGAAACCCTAATAAAAGAAGCACAAATTTTCTGTGCTGAACAATCCAAGTTTCAGCATAAAGAACTGTTTGGAGTAACTGACGGCAAAGCCGTTGGGACACTTATTGAACAGAAATTTCAAAAACACTTAAACGACAAATATGAAGTTACAATTGGTTCCTCTGCAAGCGGTGTTGACCTACCTTCAGACGATATTTTAACCGACATCAAAGTAACTTCAATAAAACAGCCTCAATCATCTTGCCCATTCAAAGACGCAAAACAAAAGGTTTTCGGACTTGGCTACAATCTACTTGTATTCGTTTACGACAAAGCTGACGACCCGAAAAGTAAAACAGCAACTTTGAATTTTGTAAGTTGTTCCTTTATTGCAAAAGAGAGAACGGCTGACTATACAACAACTTACCGTTTAAGAGAAATGGTTAAGGATAAAGCCAATGAAGCCGACATCATTGCTTATCTGCAAGACAAAAATATCCCAGCAGACGAAATAACATTATCGAAATTAGCGGAGCAAATATTAAAAACTCCACCTGAACAGGGTTACTTGACTATTTCAAATGCTTTACAATGGAGATTACAATATCAACGAATTGTAACTCTTACAGACGAAGTAAAAGGAATTACCAAAATTGTAAGCTATAACAAACCTCAATGATGAAAGTATTTGAAGCAAATATTACTCATCAAGTTTCAGATTTCTTAAATGACAATCTGAAAAAAATTACATCTTTTGAAAAGGCAAATCAAAAAATGTATGATGCCTTCGGCATCATACATTTTTTTGACAATGATGAAGAATTGGGAACTCTTAAAGAAGTTCTTTCAATTACTAATAATGTTGTCGAAGAACCTGATAGAGCAGAATATGGCGACTTCCAAACTAATTCTGATTTAGCAAACAAAGTAACTTTATATTTAGCGACAAAAAAGATTTCACCCGAAGTTGTTATTGAGCCAACCTGTGGAAAGGGAAATTTTATTATTGCCTCTCTACGCAATTTCAAGAATATTAAAAATGTATTCGGAGTTGAAATCTATAAACCCTACGTTTGGGAAACCAAATTTAGCATTATTGATTTTTTTCTTTCAAATCCAAACGCTAACAAACCTGAAATTTCGATAGTTCATTGCAATGTTTTTGACTTCGATTTTAAAGCAATAGCTAAGAAGCATTCAACAAATGATATTTTAGTAATTGGTAATCCACCTTGGGTAACTAATTCAAAATTGGGTAGTTTAAACTCAACCAATCTTCCTAAAAAGACGAATTTCAAAAATCATAGCGGTTTAGATGCAATGACAGGCAAGGGCAATTTTGACATTGCGGAATTTATAACGCTTACTATGATTGAAACCTTTCAAAATATGAAAGGAAATTTATTGTTATTGGTAAAAAATTCCGTTATCAAAAACATTGTCTTTGACCAAAATAAAAATCGTTACAAGATTTCAGCTATTGAAAAACATTGTATTGACAGTAAAAAAGAGTTTAATGTATCAGTTGAAGCAGCTTTGTTTTATTGCAAACTAAATACACAACCCACATTTGATTGCTTGGAATTTGATTTTTACAGCAACCAAAAATCTCAACTCAAATTCGGTTGGTTGAACGAAAAATTTGTTTCAAACATTGACACTTATATTCACACAAAAGAAATTGATGGTGAATGCCCTTTTGTTTGGCGACAAGGTTTAAAGCACGATTGTTCTACCGTAATGGAATTAGACAAAGTGAACGGACATTATGTAAACGGACTAAACGAAGAAGTGAAATTGGAAGACGGTTTAGTTTACGGTATTCTTAAAAGTTCTGACCTTAAAAACACAGTAATTAATCAAACACGAAAGTTTACGATTGTTACGCAAAAAAAAGTTGGACAGGAAACAAAATATATTAAAACTGAATATCCAAAGACATATCAATACTTGACAGAACATCAAGCAAATTTTGATGCAAGAAAGTCAAGCATCTACAACAACAAACCTTTGTTTTCAATTTTTGGTATTGGTGACTATTCTTTCAAACCTTACAAAGTTGCTATATCAGGACTTTACAAAACATTTCATTTTACACTTATTCTGCCACAGGACAACAAGCCTGTAATGCTTGACGACACCTGTTATTTGATAGGTTTTGACAAAATAGAATTTGCCGTTTACGCATTAATTCTTTTAAACTCTAACACGACAGTTCAGTTCTTACAATCAGTTACTTTTCCAGACGCTAAAAGGACGTTTACAAAGGACGTTTTAATGAGAATTGACCTTTTAGAATTAGCAAAACAAATTAACAAGACCGACTTGCAAACAGAACTTGATACGCTTAACGAAAAGTATAAATTCAACTTGACACTTGACTTGTGGAACAGTTTCATTAACGAGATGACACCTGTAAACAATGGACAAATGGCAATGTTTGCATAGACAGAGAAAAGCACTGGGCATAACAGCGGTTTGGCGTAATGGCGGGTGCAGTGCTTCGTATGACAGTTTTGTGATAGGTTCAAGTGCAGTTCTTCGATTGAACTTTTGTGCTAAAAATCCGCCACTACGCCAAGCCCCGAACCGTTATGCGTCATTGCGTTGCTGCGGAAGTGCAAAACGTGGGGTATTGCACTACAAGGAAGGAGAAATCAGTCGGATGAAAAGCGGCGGCAAAGCCTGCGGTCTTTTGGCTCGCTCATTCGTAATGAGTCCACATCCGAATGACTTTCACAATGCGGTGGTCTTCGAGAACTTGGTAAACGAGACGATGCTAGATATTGATCCGTCGGGAATACGCCCCGGCCAGATCGCCAACGAGTTTTTCGTACCGAGGAGGAGTTTGAAAGGGATTTACTTCGAGAATTTTGAGGAGTTCTTCAGCCTTGGGTCTCAATCCGGCTGCAGTGAGTTTCTTGGCGTCCTTCTGAGCTTGTTTCGTGTAAACAAGCGTCCATTTCACCAAGAAAGCCCCGGAGAGCACTTCTTGACCGGCGTCTTCAAGCCCCGTACGATCGATTCACGCATCTTGGGAATAGAGAGCAAATACAATGTCGCCTGGATTGCTCGCCAATCGTCCATCGAGATGAGGACGCCGGCGTTTTTCTTCCCAACAATGTGGATCGGCTCATGGGACTTCTCAGACTCAGCGAGAAGTTTTTCTGGTACCTTGGCTTTTCGTGCTTCTACAGTTTTCATAAGATTCTCTTTAATTGAACTGGTTCCAAATAGGTATTTGTAAGAAGACAGTCAATTTTGGCTTTGACGCCTGACGATAATGAAGAATGAGAAGGTTGTACATTATTCACGCAACGCAACGAACATATAACAAGCGTAAGCACGACGCTCCCTTTGTTGATATGGCTTAGTTGAAGCTCGGAAAAGAAATAGTTGTGGTCGTTCCATTGTTATAGCCAATGGTAGGACGACCGTACCAACATTAAAATTATGGGACTGACAGACATAAAAAAGGAACTTAGAAAACTCGACAAAGACAAACTTATTGACATTGTTGCTGACTTACTGAAGTTACGCAAAATAAAAAAATGCTTCGACTCGGCACAAAAAATTAAGGTCATCCTGAGCAAATCCTTTGTTTTTTGAAGGATGCGCCGAAGGATGACCTTACAAACTTAAGCGTGCCTCGCTCAGCATGACCATCTGCGTAACTTCAGTAACTTATATAAAAAGAACAAATCAGTTAAGGAGTTTTTCGACTTTTATGTAAATCCAAACGAGAGAGAACTTTTTGAAAAATATCGTGATAAAGTTTTTGAAGCGTTTTATCCCAAGCGCGGCTACAACTACAAACTAAAAGACGGCAAACAAGCAATCAGCGATTTCAAAAAACTCGGACATTCCGCTGACTTGCTTGCTGACCTGATGCTATTTTACGTTGAGACAGGCGTAAAATTTACCAACGACTTTGGCGACATAGACGAAGGTTTTTACTCAAGTATGGAGACAACTTATGTTGCTGCATTGACATTAATGAGAAAGGAAAACATACTCTACAAATTTGCCGTCCGAGCAGGAAAAGTTGTAAGCGACACAAAGGGCATAGGCTGGGGCTTTCACGACTATTTGGCTGACGTTCACTCTGACTTTTATGCTGACTATTCAGACGACACAGACGAACCAACGGAGCAACAAGAGAAAGGGAAAATTATAAATCTTGGTGGGCAATGATGATAAGAACCACTGGCTATAACACGGGTTTTGCGTCGGGCGTGGTGACGTAAATTTGGAGTTTTGTGCTTCTATTCAAGTTTAGCGCTTATTAACAGTTTTATACTCCAAATCTCACTCGAACGCAAAGACCGAAACCTTTATTGGAAACAACTATAATAAACCATAAACAAAATAGAATCACATGAGAAAAATAATTTCATTTATGCACATCTCGCTCGATGGTTTTGTTGCAGGACCAAACGGAGAAATGAATTGGATAACGGTTGATGAAGAGATTTTTGATTTTGTTGGCAAACGGATAAGCAAAGGCGACACGGCATTATATGGAAGAGTAACCTATCAGATGATGGAAAATTACTGGCCCGCCGCCGGCAAGCAGCCCGAGGCATCCAAGCACGAGATTGAACATTCAACGTGGTACAGCAAGGCGCACAAGGTTGTTCTCTCAAAAACAATGAGCAATGCCGGCTTAACCAACACAACAATCATCAGCGGCAATCTTGCAGAACGGATACAAGAAGTTAAACAGCAGCCGGGCGAAGATATTTTGGTGTTCGGCAGTCCCACGGCGACACATTCTCTTATCCAACAAAATTTAATTGACGGCTACTGGCTGTTCGTCAATCCGATCATTCTCGGGCGCGGCATTCCGTTGTTTGTGGATATCAAAGAACAAACAAAATTAAAATTGCTATCCGCCAATCAATTTACAAGCGGAGTAACCGAATTGAATTACATTGTAGAAAAATAATACCAACGAAAAATATAGACCCAACAGGTTTTAAAAACCTGTTAGGTCTTACCGATAGCGCGGCTTAATGCCGCGTTTTTTATTATACGTTCCCGTTCTTATCGTAATATTTTATTTCGGAGTGATTTTTAAAATTCTGAATTGAACAAACCAAACGCCGAACTGCGGAAAAAAACAAATAAAATAAAAATTCTCGGCGGATTGATTCTGATTTGTTAAAACTGCAAAAAAGCGAGAGATGATAAGCTTTCTGGGAACAGGTTGAAGCATACATTGCTAAACACTGCGAAACAAAGTTTTCTTACGGTATTTGTCCCGGCTGCATGAAAAAACTTTATCCCTGTTGCGTTCGCCAAATTTACAAACAAAGCCGCCGGCTTCCGCAGTAACGTAGTTTATTTTTTTCTTGGCGGTCTTCTTGTATTTTTTCTTCTATGATAATTTCTTCGTTCTGTTTTTTCTTTTTTCATTTCTGTGCGCGGAAAAACTTCTGCAACGGGAGCAAGCAGCGTTTCATCGGGATAAACGCATTCCATTTTGCGCTTCATATATTCTTCAAGATGCGGAATTTCATGCGAATCTTCTTCATCGGCAAAACTGATGGCAATTCCGGTGGCGCCGGCGCGTCCGGTGCGTCCGATACGGTGAACAAATTCTTCCGTATCCTGCGGCAGATTATAGTTGACAACGTGTGAAATTCCCTCTACGTGAATTCCGCGAGACGCAACATCCGTGGCAACAAGAACGCGCACTTTTCCTTCGCGGAAATTTTCCAGCCGCTTAATGCGCTGACGCTGTTCAACATCGCCGGAAAGAAGCGTACAGGTAATACCGTATGTTTCCATCGTTTCCTTTAAATCGCGCGCAACATCTTTGCGATTTACAAATACCAATACGCGCTCCATATGTTTCTGCATCATTAAATTGTAGAAGAGCGTAAATTTTTCCGATTTTGTGGTGATGTACGTAATCTGTTCAACCGATGAAACGGCAATCTCTTCCGGCATTATGCTCACTTCAATTGCCTGCCGCGTCCACGATTCTGCAAGACGCTTTACGTCCGAATTCATTGTTGCGGTAAAAAACATTGTCTGCCGTTTTGCTTTTGCGGGCGTGCTTAACACAATAGATTTTACAGAAGGAATAAATCCCATATCAAGCATTCTGTCCGCTTCGTCAATAATTAAAATCTCAACTTTGCTTAAATCTACAAGATGCTGTTTGCGGAAATCAATCAATCGTCCCGGCGTTGCCGCAATAATATCAACGGAATCGTTTCGTAGTTTTTGCATCTGTTTGTTGTAATCAATTCCGCCGACAAGCGAAAGAATTGTACATTGAGAATATTTTCCCAGCAGACGCGCATCTTTTTCAATTTGCATTACTAACTCTCGCGTTGGCGCAAGAATAAGCGCGCGCGGAGTTCCTTTTCGTTTTTCTTCCAGCGGATTTTTTAGTATATGCGAAAAAATTGTAATAAGAAACGCCGCAGTTTTTCCCGTTCCGGTTTGCGCTTGCGCAGAAACATCTTCTCCTGCCAGCGATTGTGGAAGAACCTGCGCTTGAACTGGCGTGCAATATTGAAAATTCAAATCGTAAATTGCGCGAAGAATTTGGTTTGGAAGTTCAAAATCTAAAAAGCGCGTTTTTCCGTCAGCAACGGCGACTTTAAACACAGAATCGTCCCACGCTTCTGTAGAAACTGCGGAAACGATATCTTCTTTTGCGGTGCGGAGTATTTGTTTGTTCTGTTTGTGTTTTTCATGCCGCGCGCGGTATTCTTCGGGCGTTTCTTTTTTCCTCTGGTCGCGCGGATGATGCGTTCCTCCCGCTTTTTCGTGAGGAAACGGTTTGCGCGGACGCAACGGCTGTTTTGCTTCTTTCGTTATTGCGGTCTGCGGAGCGGAAATATTTTTCGATGCAGTTCCGAAAAATGATTTAAGTTTTGTTACAAATTTGGTAAACAATTATGCTCTGGCTGTATGTTAAACATCTGTTAGTTCTTTTGCACAATATACGAAAAAAGATTTAAACGAAGCGGAATTTTGTTTTCAAAGAAAAGCAATCCGAGAGCGTTTAACTATCGGATTGCTATACGTTAAAAATTATAGGAGATAAAAACATTAGAGGCGATATTTATATCGCCGGAAAGAAAGTAAAGAGTCGGATACACAAGCGTTCCGCCGAATGTTACATTTTCAATTACGGAATTTCCTGTAACGGGCATTTCTATTCCTGTTCCTAAGCCAAGCCGCCAATGCGGATTTTTATCAGTTGTTTTTCCTTGATTGCCGATAACCGGTCCCATAAAGACGCGAAACGCCGGATTTTTTGTTAATTCAAATTGGTATTCTGCGCCGTACGAATAATAATTGTTGTCGCTTATGGAAAGATAGCCGCCGGTTATTCGCGCGCGGTATTTTCCAATTTCATTTACGCCGAATGATAATCCCATTCCCGATACTACGCTGATTTGAATACCAAAAGATTTGAATTGACGATTGACAGAATTTGTATCTGAAGATTGCCCGCACAGAGAAGATGCGATTGCAAAACTAAGTACGAAGGAGAGAAAAAATTTCATAGTTGCTCCTGGGCGTTATAGAATATTTTTATGTGAACGCATTCAAAGTATGCAAAAAATAATTCGGGCGCAATGGCATATTTATTTTATCTTCCAAATCATCAAAATCGTATCGGAAAAAGTTATTTCTTTTACATCAAATCCCTGCGAATTATTATTTTCAGATTTGAATGATGCGGCGGAAACGCGCTCGTTGAAAGGACCAATCTGCTGCGAAAGAGAATACGAAATTTTATGAACGCCGTCTAATTGAACTTTTGCCGCAGAAGCAATTAGTTCTGCCTGCGACTGCGCATTGTTGATTGCAAGTTTCAAAACTTCGCTTTTCAGTTGTTCGCGTTTTGCATCGGAAAGCGAAAACGAAAAATAAAAGCGAACATCGTTGCTGCTGCTCATAAACGAATTGATGATAGAAGCAATTTTTTCTTTCGTGTTGGGAAATTCTGCCGTTACATTCTGCCGCGATGCAAATCCGCTGTCTTTTGTATAATTGTTTCTGTACGCAACGTTTTTATAGACGCTGAAATCGGCGGTTTTAATTTGTTCTTTCTTAAATCCGATTGTTTGTAATTGCGCAATCAATTGCTCGGTCTTTGCATTCAACGCGCGTACAGATTCGCCGAATTCCATTTTCACAACGCTCAATTCAATATTAATATTTCCTAAATCGGGAAGCGTTTTTAATTCGCCGACTCCTTGAACTTCTATAAGGCGTTCGCTTTGCTGTGCAACCGAATAGTGCAGCGCAAACAAAATGAAAAAACATAATTGTTTCATCGTTCCTCCAAATTTTTATTTCTATAGTAAGCGTACCAATATTTTTTAAGAAAAAAAAAGCCCTGAAAATTTTCAGGGCTGCAGCGAAAAAAATTTCTTACGCCTCGCGTAGCGCGTTAATAATATTCATCCGCGAAGCGCGCACCGCCGGCAGGAATCCGCCGACTAAACCCATAATCAGCGCAAAAAGCAGCGTAGAAATTACAATTCCCGGCGTCAGTGTAAAACCAAACGCTAATTCCGAAAAGGATCCGAAATTTGTCGTAGAAAATGAAACAAACTGCATCAGCGAAGCGAGCGCAAGCCCCGCAACGCCGGCGATAAATGCAAGCGAAAGCGATTCGAGCATAAACGCAGTTAAAATACTTCTGCGGCGGAATCCGAGCGCGCGCAATGTTCCGATTTCGACTGTGCGGTTAGCAACCGCGGCGTACATTGTAATCATTGCGCCAATCATTGCGCCGAAACTGAAAATAATTGTTACCACTAATCCGAGCGCTTTAATAAAAATGGACATCATTTCGGATTGTTCGAGATAAAATTTTTGTTCGCGTTTTGCTTCAAGGTCTTGCAGACGCTGTTCGGTTTCTAATTTTGTTTTCACCGTTTCAAAATCGTTTATGTTTTTTAATTTAAATGTGTAAGAAGAATATGTTGTGCTTCGATTAAATTCGTTCATTAAAATTTCTGCATCGCCCCAGAGTTCTGATGCGAAACCGGTTTTTCCCGCATCAAACACGCCGACTATAGTCCACAACTTTGCGCCGATTTGAATTTGCTGACCGATTTCAACTCCTTCAAACTGCGAATGAATTTTATTGCCGATGACAATTTCCGTTAAACCGGGTTGAAACCATCTTCCCTGTTCTAATTTTACTTGCGGGCGCATTGTAAACGCGCTTTGCATAACTCCGCGCACAGAAATATTTCCCATATCTTTTGTTTTCTTTTTGTACAGCGTTGTCATCATTACCATATCGCTTGTGCCGTACGGTTTACCGTCGCTCATTGCGGCAACTTCGGGAAAAGTAGAAATAATTCCGATTTGGTCGCGGCTGACCGCGCTGAGAAGTTCGCTGGAAGAACCTTTGCGAACAATAATAACATTATCTTCCGAACCGGTTGCAACAAGCGTATCTTCAATTCCCTGCGCAAGCATAAGCACTGCGGCAAAAACAAAAACAACAAGCGCAATACCGCCGACGGTGAGCGCCGTTGTTAATCTGCGCGCCCAAAGATTTCTAACATTATAGGAAAGTGGAATTTTCATAATTGATTTTTTTTTAGTGAAAAATTTTTTATCCAATTTGACGCAAGCCGTCAACAATTTTCATTCGCGCAGAATTTACCGCAGGAAAAACTGCGGCAACAATGCCGACCGTTACAGCAAACGTAATTGCAAGAATAATTGTTGACGGCTGAATTGCAAACACCGGAAACATTGTAGGAAACGCTTCGCCGAACGCCGCGCTCACCGGAAATGCGCCGGCAAGTCCGAGTGTTCCGCCAAGCATTGCAATAAATAATGATTCGCCGGCAATTAGCCCGACAACGTGAAACGAAGTGAAGCCGAGCGTTTTCAAAACTGCGTATTCGCGTATTCGTTCGCGCGCAGACATAATAATTGTATTTGCAAGAACAAGTAAAATAATTCCGATAATAACGTACGAAATAACTTCCAGCGACGTTATTATTGCGCTTGAAAGCGAAACAAAACTTTGTTGAAACGCTTTTTCCGTTTCAGATTTTGTGCGCGCAGAAGAATTTGCATACATCGCATCAATCTGCCCGGAAATGTTTGCCGCATCATTCGGATTTTTTATATCTACAATATACCAGCCGACTTGGTCTGCCGCCCACGTTGCCGTTTTTCTGCTTTGCTCGTTCAAATATTCCCATTGAAAAAACATTTGCGTTTCGTCCGCAGTTTTATCTTTTCCCTTGTAAATGCCGACCACTTGAAATTCGTAACTGCCGGGATAAATATCTCCTTCAATGGGAATAATATCGCCGATATTAAATCCCTGATCCTGCGCAAGTTTTGCGCCGATAATACACGCATTGCGCTGCCGTTTAAACTGCGCAAGCTGATCATCGGGAACAACAAATTCTGGATACACATCAAAAATTGTTTCGGCATCGGCGGCAATTCGCGGAAAGAAATTTTTAAAATCGCGGTCTTTGTAAATTCCCTGAAACCACGAAGCAAACGAAACTTCTTTTACGCCGTTAATTGATTTTATTTGGTCGCGGTACGAATACGGCAGCGGGAAAATAAACGATACCGAATGCCGCGTAACCAATCGGCTTGCCGATGACGCTTCAACGCCGTAATACCACGCCGTTACAACCGTGCGCAGCAATCCGAACGCAAGCACTGCAATTGCAATTCCTAAAACAGTCAGCAAGCTGCGAAGTTTGTGACGAAAAAGATTTTTAAAGACAAGTTTAAGTACGTTCATATTAGTCTGCCTTTAATTCGCCTTTATCAAGATGTTGAATTTTATGAGCGCGTTCCGCCGCGTGCGGATCGTGCGTTACTATAACAATTGTTTTTTTAAATTCGCTGTTTAATCGCTCCATTAACACAAGAATTTCTTCCGCAGATTTTCTATCCAAATCTCCAGTCGGTTCGTCGCCGATAATCAATGTCGGATCCGTAACAACGGCGCGCGCGATTGCAACACGCTGCTGCTGACCGCCGGAAAGCTGCTTGGGATAATGATCCATTCTATCTTCCAACCCGACAACGTTCAGCACCATTTCAACGCGCTCTTTCCGCTCTTTTTTCGAAAGATTTGTCAATAACAGCGGCAGTTCAACATTTTCAAACGCCGTTAACACCGGCAGCAAATTGTAAAACTGAAACACAAATCCGATATGCCGCGAACGCCATTTTGCCAAATCGGATTCGTTGAGACGCGAAATATCGGTTCCAGCAACAATAATAGTACCGCTTGTCGGCTGGTCAATTCCGGAAATGAGATTAAGCAGCGTCGTTTTCCCGGAACCGGAAGGTCCCATCAGCGCCAGAAATTCTCCCTCCGGCACGCTGAGAGAAATATTTTGCAGCACTGGAATTTCCAGCGTATCGCGCGTATAAATTTTTGTAACATTTTGTACTTCAACAAGTGTATTCATTGGTGCAACCTAAATAGTGAAAAGAATATAAAATTTATTTTTCTGTTGTTACTTTTGCGCCGGTTGCAAGCTTTTCGGATGGACGCAGAACTATTTTTTGTCCGGAAGATACGCCGGAAAGAATTTCAATTCTGCCCCCCATTGCTTCGCCGAGCGTTACGGCGGTTTCGAACACGGCGCCATTATTTACGACAAATACAATTTTTTGTCCGTTGCGCGTTGTAACAGCAGAAGCTGGCACGGAAATTTTCGGCGCAGAATTTTTTGCATTCTGCTTTTGTACTTCATTTAAAAAATTTACTTTCGCGCGCATTTCGGGAAGCACATTTTCGTCTCGTTCCGAAAAACGAACTTTTGTCAGCACGGTTGCTTTTGCGCGGTCTGCAGTAGGAACAATTTTGTTAACGAATCCGGGATAGCGCTTTTGCGGATACGCATCAAGCGTAATCTCGCACGGCTGTCCTTCTTTTATTTTTTGAATGTTCGATTCCGAAACATCCGCTTCCACTTCAAGCGAATTCATATCGGCAATAGTAACAATTGCGCCGCGCGAACCGGATGCCGCGCCGAACGGCGTTATTACTTCGCCGACATTTGCATTTTTTGTCAGCACAACGCCGTCGAACGGCGCGCGAATGTGCGTGTATTCAAATTGAACTTCCGTTGCTCGAACATTTGCTTCGGCAAATTTAATTGAAGCTTCCGCAGAGGCAACCGAAGCGGCGGCGCGTTTATATCGCGCATTTGCCGCGTCAAATTCCGCGCGCGAAATTGAATTTTGTTTGAACAGCGCATTCTGACGATCGAAATTTGCTTTTGCATCTTCCAATTCCGCTTGCACATTTTCTAATCCGGCTTTTGCAAGCGTAAGATTTGCTTTTGCCTGTCCGAGAGACGCTTCGACATCGCTGCTTTCTAAACGCCCTATCATTTGTCCTTTTTTCACGCGGTCGCCTTCAATAACGCCGAGAAATTCTAACCGCCCCGTACCTTTGGAAGCAACCGCTGCTTTTCGTTGTGCGACAACATATCCGCTGGCGGCAAGCACGGCATTTTCCTGCGCAGACGTTGTTAATGCAACTGTTCCAAGTTCAACAATTTCCGGTTTAGACGATGTAACGGCAAAAATTCCGACAATAATTGAAAGAACAATAATTCCTGCTGCGGCGTAGAAAATAATTTTTTTCTTCGGCGGCGAAGATTCTGTGCGCAATGCATTTCTATCAATTTTCAAAAAAGAAAGGTCTGTATGTTTGTTATCCATAAAAAATTTAAAATCCTAATAATCATAGCGTAGTGGTACAACATAAACGCAGGCAGATTTGTTCGTTAATATCTCTAAAAAATTTGAGAGAAACAATTTTTAGATTAGTCCGGCAGTTCTGCGCATACGTAGCCGTAGTTAGAAACAATGTTAATAATTTGCGATGCGGAAAGTTTTTCGCATTCAACGCGAAGAACTTTATCGCGGTCTTCTAAATCTACGGTTGCATTGCGAATTGCGGAAATGCGGGTTAAATTTTTTATTACAAATTCTCTGTCTTGTGGAAAAAGAATGTTCGTTTTCATAATATAAATTGCGCCTGTTTGCATAATTATCTCAATTAGATTGCAGGAAGAGTTTTTTCTTTAATAAACTACGATACAAACATACGCAGAGAATGATGGAATGTTACTGCGCTTTTCGGCGAATGGCGTATTTTTTTAGGTAAAAGCTGGAAAAAGAAGCGTTTCGTATAAAAAAGAAACAGCCGGAAAAATTTCCGACTGTTTTATGTTTTATTAACTGATGTTACGCAAAATCAAAAAATTACCTAAAAAAGTAAGTTCGTCATGCCCGAATGTATTAATCGGGCATCCATTCAATAGATTCCCGCTAAAAACACGCGGGAATG
>CAYXEE010000008.1:0-20000 GCA_964463935.1 uncultured Chitinophagaceae bacterium
ATTTTTGGCGTTAAGAAGTAAGCGAATTTTTACTTTAGAAAAACTTACAAATACCGCAATTCAGGATGCAAATAATTTTGCACATAATCTTTCACGGAATCTTCCAGAGCGCGGAATTGATGCGGGCATCCGGCGGCGCGTAGTTTATCAATCGCCGCTTCAGTTATATATTGATATGCCTTGCGAATTTCTTCCGGCATTTCTATGTATTCAATATTCGGTTTCAAATCTAAAGCGGCAAAAATTGCTTTTGCTAAATCATTCCAGCTTCGCGCTTTTCCCGTACCGAGATTAAAAATTCCATTAACTGATGGAGTGTTAAGAAGCCACCATAATACTTCATTGCAATCTTTTATGTACACAAAATCCCGTACAAAATCGCCGTCCGCATAATTTGGATTGTATGACTTGAATAATTTAATTTTTCCGTGATTTTGAATTTGGCTGTATGCTTTACAGATTAAACTTTTCATATCCCCTTTATGATATTCATTCGGTCCAAAGACATTGAAAAATTTTACTCCGACGATTTTATTAGCAATTTTATTCTGCAACGCCCACGCATCAAAAATTTGTTTGGAATAACCGTACGCATTCAACGGAGATAATTTTGGAGAAAGTTCGTCGGAATCCGAAAAACCGAGCGATCCATCGCCGTACGTTGCGCCGCTGCTGGCATAAATAAACCGCACTTTTTTCTTTACCGACCACTCCGCAAGCCGGCGCGTGTAACGGTAATTATTTTCCATCAAATGGTCTACATCTTTTTCTGTCGTTGAAGAATTTGCGCCAAGATGAATAATAGCGTGAATTTTCGCAAATTCATTTTTTTCAAGTTTTTCAATAAAAATATTTTTATGCAAATATTCAGAAAATTTTTTACCGTTAAGATTTTTCCATTTATCGGAAGTTCCAAGTTCATCAACAATAAGAATATCCGAAATATTCATTGAATTAAGCTTTGCTGTAAACGCGCTGCCGATAAATCCCGCGCCTCCTGTTACGATAATCATTTTATTCCAATCCCTTGTTCTACATTTTTAGATACAGTTAGCAGCGCAAAATTTTCTCCATCAGCCGCTGTAGCAAGCAGCATCCCGTTCGATTCTACTCCCATCAATTTTGCAGGGGCAAGATTTGCAACTACAATAATTGTTTTTCCAATCAATTGTTCCGGTGAAATTTTTTCCGCAATGCCAGCTACAATTTGGCGTTTTTCAAATCCTAAATCAATTTGCACTTTCAACAATTTTTTTGATTTAGGAACCGATTCTGCCGAAAGAACTTTTGCTGTGCGAAAATCAATTTTTGCAAAATCATCGTATGATATTTGCGGCTTTAGCGGCGCATATTCTATTGTGGGAATTTCTTCTGTTGCAGGCGCGCCGAGTTTTGCTAATTCCTGTTCGATTGTTTCATCCTCAATTTTAGAGAATAAAATTTCCGGTATTCCAAGCTGATGTCCTGCAGGAAGCGAAAACTTGCCTGCATTGTTCCATTGTTCATCATTAACGCTTCCGCTCTCATTGAACATTTTCCATAGGCGTTCTGAAGAAAACGGCGTTACCGGAGCAAATAAAATTGCAAGAGAACGCGCAATCTGTAAACAGATATTTATTGTTGTTCCGCATTGCTCGGAATTATTTTTTAATGTTTTCCACGGCTCGCTGTCGTTAAAATATTTATTCGCCGCGCGCGCGACATTCATAATTTCCAATGTTGCATCGCGAAATTTAAATTGTTCTATCAAATCGCCGACTCGTTCTGGAGTTTCGTTAATAAATGCGGCAATTGCTTCATCGCGTTCATTCAATACGCCGAGCGGCGGAACTTTCCCTTCAAAATTTTTATGAACAAATGTAAACGTGCGGTTAATAAAATTTCCAAAAATATCCGCAAGTTCGTTATTTGTTTTCGCCTGAAAATCTTTCCAGTAAAAATCGCTGTCTTTATTTTCCGGAAGGTTCATTGCAATTGTATATCGAAACAAATCCGCCGGATAGCGTTTTAGCACGTCAAGTAAATCAATGGTGTGTCCGCGGCTTTTAGAAAATTTTTGTCCTTCGAGATTAAAAAATTCGTTAGCTGGAACATTGTCCGGCAGAATATATCCGCCGATTGCCATTAGCTCCGCCGGAAAAACTATCGTGTGAAAAACAATATTGTCTTTACCGAGAAACGCTACGTACCGCGTAGTAGTATCGCACCAATATTCTTTCCATTTTTCCGGCGTTCCATTATTCATCGCCCATTCTTTGGTAGAAGAAATGTAGCCAAGAACGGCTTCAAGCCAAACATAAATTACTTTCCCTTTGGCATCGTCAAGCGGTACGGGAATTCCCCACGTTAAGTCGCGCGTAACGGCGCGATCTTGCAAACCTTCTTTCAGCCAGCTTCGAGTTTGCTGAAGCACATTATCTTTCCACTCGTTGGCATGCTGCGCAACGTACGCCTCTAATTTCTGTTGAAATTCTCCGAGCTTAAAATACCAATGCTTTGTTTTTTTTACGGTAGGAGTTTTGCTGGAAATTAAACTTTTCGGATTCTTCAATTCCAATTGGTTGTAATATTTTCCACAATTATCGCACTGATCGCCGCGAGCTTTATCAAATCCGCAATTCGGGCATATTCCTTCAACATATCTGTCCGGCAGAAACATTGACGCTTCTGAATCGTAAAATTGATTTTCTTCTTTTGTTGCAAGAAAACCTTTTTCAAGAAGTTTAATAAAAAATTCTTTTGATGTTTCGTGATGAATAGGCAGCGACGTGCGCGAATAATTGTCAAAACTCATTCCAAAACGTTCAAACGCCTCTTTATTCAGCGCATGGAATTTATCAATAATTTCTTTCGGAGTAATTTTTTCTTTTTCTGCAGAAATTGTAATTGCTACGCCATGCTCATCCGAGCCGCAAATAAACAGTATATCGCGTTTCTGCAAACGCTGGTATCGTACATACACATCGGCGGGAAGATATGCGCCGGCTAAATGACCGAGATGAATAACGCCGTTAGCATAAGGAAGAGCGGCGGTAACTAAAATTCGTTTAAAATTATTTTGCATTGGTTAAATTTCTTTTCAAGTTTACTGCTAAGGATAACATTACTAACGGAAGATACACATTTCTTCGCAGAAGTCCGAGAGCGCGTTCAACTGCAAGTTGACAAGCGGACAAATCTTTTGCTCCAAATTTTTCAACAAAGCTTTGAATGTCATTCTGCTGGTCAAGATTCATCACCGCGTCTATTCCGCGTTCCTTAAGAATCAGCGCATCGCGAAAAAATACAAGAAGCATTAGAAGCAATTGTTCGGTTTGCTGGCGGTTTGCTGTTGAAAAATAATCTTCCAACTCATCCGTTAATTTTACGGGAGAACTTCCTAAAATTATTCTCAGCATCGCCACCGCATCGCTGCGGAATTGATTTAACTCTTCTGAATGTAATTCTAACGCGCGCGAATAACTGCCGTTAGCAAGCCGCGTTAAAAACATTGCTTGCTGTTCAGTAAGATTTTCTCGTTCAATTAACGCGGAGCAAATTTCATCGTCGCTCAACGAAGAACATTGTATCAATTGACACCGCGAAAGAATTGTTTGCTTCACTTGATCTTTGCGCGATGTTGCAAGAATAAAATGCGTATCGGGAAGCGGCTCTTCCAAAACTTTCAACAGTGAATTTGCTGCTGCTTCGTTCATCATATCCGAGTCGAAAATAATAAATATTTTTTTCCCATATTCCGCGCTTGTCATCGCCGATTCTTTTTTTATCTGACGAATACTTGTAATGCGGATATATTGCGCCTTGGGAATAGAAATTTTGTAATACGGATTCGCTGCTTTCTCTCCAAATTGGCGTTTAATTTCTTCTATCGTTTCGTTTTCCAATCCTCCTGTTTCGTCGTCATCTTTCTTTGAATCGCCGCCGGGAAGAGGAAAAATAAATTTCACGTTCGGATGTTGAAGAGCGTTTATTTTATGGCAGCTCGAACATTCGCCGCACGCCGTATCGGATTGGTTTCTGCACAACAACACGCGCGCAAATTCAATTGCTATCGCATCTTTTCCGATTCCTTCGCCTCCCCACAAAAGATAGGCATGCGCAAGACGATTATTGCGGATTGCGCTGCGCAAAATTTCTTTTACGCGTTCCTGACCGATAACATTGTTCCAATTATTAAAATGCATGTCCAATTCCAAAGTGAACTAAACTATACGAATTTCGTAAAAACGTTTGTTTGTAAAGCCATCGCTCGTTTTCCGGCGCTTTCGGGTCGTACATTCTCCATGCCGCATCAACGCGAAACGGACCGATAAATGTTTCGTAGCGCAAACCAAATCCGATTGCGAGAGCAATATCTTTTGTTTCTATATTTTTAAAACGAACCCACGTATTCCCAAAATCAAGAAATAAAACCGTCCATAATCGTTCAAGTTCTATTGATTTAAATAAAATTCCGCCGTTTGGAAACAATTGAATTCTATTTTCAATGCTTCCTTCAAAAGCAATATTTCCTCCAATCAATGTATCGCCAAACGAAGAGAGCGTTTTGTCTTTCCACGCGCGAACACTGCCGCTGCCCCCCGTAAAAAATCTTCGGGGAAGTGGAACAGGCGTTGAATTTTGTAAATTGTATAATTCTGCAAAACCTCCCTTAAATTTCAGCGCAAGCACGTTAGATTTTATTTTTTCACCGCTGAAATAATGTTTTACCAAGATAGACGTTTTGTAATATTCAGAATATGGAAGACCTAAACCGCCAACGGATTTTGAAAGAAGCCCTCCTTCTTCTATTGTTATAGAATGAAAAAAACCTTCACTCGGCGAAAACGGATTGTTGGTTTTATCTCGCTGCAAAGTCAACGCTTCAATAATATTAAATTGTTTGGTCGTATCATCAACTTGTAATTTTGAAGCAATTGTAAATTTCGGATCTACGCGTTCAATATTAAAATCGGTAAAAAGAGAAGTGTACGTTGCAAGTTTTGAAACAAACCCTAAACGAGCGCGAAGCGTGTTTAATGTATAATCCGGCTGTTTTTCCGCTTCGCCGGTCAGCGAAACAATTGCGCTCGTACGATTGCTGTAAAAATATGGAAACACCAACTGCGACTGCGCAGATGATTTTACAAACAACGTCGGTTCTTTTAATCCTTCTTGAAATGCGCCTCCAAAATTTAACTGTTCAATACGATTAACGCGCGCATTCGCTGTAATAGAAAAATTTCTTGCATCGCCAAGTAAATTTCGATGTTTATAGCTTAAACCAAAACCTGTTGAAAACAATTCGTTATTTTCGCTTACGACAAGAAATTCCGGCGTCAGTTCTTGAAATTCCAGCGTCCGTAACGTAATCCGAAGCGGCGCTGTTGCTGTTTCCGAAGAATCTTCGATAAATGACGGACTCAAACTTACATTTTCAAATAATCCAAGCCGATTCAAGTTTTGTTCGCTTTCAATTCTTTTCTCCTCGTTGTACATTTGTCCTGTTTCAAAATCTAACTGCCGAAGCAGAACATCATCTTCAACGTCCGCCTTTTCTTTCGGAAGCTCGACTTTTCCGAATACAAATTTTTTCCCAGGTTTATACCGAATATGAATGGAAATATTGTTTGTAGAAGCAAAGCGCTGTTGCACAACATCATCAACAGAAGCAGTCGGGTACCCGGAGTTTTGTAAAATGCGAATCACGCGGTTTTGCTCGGCAGCAATTTGACTTCGGGCGTACGGCTCTTTTACTTTCACCTTACAATTGTTCAATATTTCATTTCGTAAATTTCCATCAAGATTTTCTAATCCAGCAATTGTTATAGTGTCCACAACAGAACGATAATGTTCTTTTACAGTAACAGAAATATCAACCGTGTTTTTATCATTAGAAAATACAACTACAGTATCAATTTCCGCATTAAAGTATCCCCGTTCGCCGAGATAATCTTTTAAATGATAAATATCTTGTTCAAAAATAATTTGATTAAAAAATCTGCGCGGGGCGCCAAGTCTATCCGTAATTTGTTCATTGAAAAAAACCCATAAAAACCACGGCGTTTCCTGTGTTGCCATTTGAGAAAGCAATTCGTCGGGATAAATTTTCCCTTCTGCGGTAAGTTCCAAATTCGAAATTTCCGGCTGACGCAGTCCGCCGTTTTTATTTTGTGCGGGTACAACGGAAATAGTTCCGAGAAAAATAAATTGGAAACAAAGAAGAAAAATATGTTTGTAGGAAATGTTCACAAGTCAAAAAAAAGCCCAGCGCGGCAGTTGCTGGGCTTCATACACTGAATTGTTTTTGGAAAACGATTGAAATAAATTTGAATTAATAATCGTTTTCGTCTTCATAGAAGAAATCGCCGTCCGTCGGATAATCGGGCCATATATCTTCTATACTTTCGTACGGTTCCTCGCCGTCCTCTAACTCATTAAGATTTTCCAACACTTCGGCTGGAGCTCCCGTACGAATTGCAAAATCTATAAGTTCTTCCTTGGTTGCAGGCCAAGGCGCTTCGTCTAAATACGAAGCTAATTCCATTGTCCAAATCATTCTGCTATACTACCTGCTGTTTAACTTTGTTTTACTGTTGCTTGCTAATTGAGCGCGAATTTTATCATAATCTACATCGCTGACAAAAAACTCAACCGGATTTTTCTTAATACCGTTATATCGAATTTCATAATGCAAATGCGGACCAGTTGAACGTCCCGTATTGCCGGAATACGCAATCAATGTTCCTCTCTTAACTTTTTTTCCTGTTCCAACAACTGCGCGGGAAAGATGCGCATACCACGATTTGTAACCAAAGCCGTGATTTACTTCAACGGCAACGCCATACGCGCTGCCGGTATTGCCGGAAAATTCAATAATTCCATCTCCTGTTGCATATACAGGCGTTCCAATATCATTATGAATATCAACTCCTTCATGCATCCTGTTCACACCAAGGAAAGGATCGAGCCGAACGCCAAAACCATGGTACGAAAATTGTCCATCCATCGGTTTAATTGCCGGTAACGAAGAAAACAACTGCTTATTATCTTCCGATTTGTGATATATATTTTTGTAGCTTTCTTTTTGAAATTTAATTTCTCTATCTAATTTTTCGGCTAAGATTTTTGTGTTTGCAATAATTTCGCCGGCTTCTGAAGAGACAATACCGCTCAAATTCGGACGCGCAGAACCGCCTGTTCCCATCATTCGTGTTTCTACATCAATTTTTGGAAGATTAACAGCTGTACGAAGTTGATTATCGCTTTTTGCAAGTTCTGAAAGCGTACCGGATATGGCAATAAGCCGGGAATTAAGAGATTTAATTTCTTCTTTAAGGATTTTATTTTCTGTAAGCAGCGAACCGCCGGATGCAAAACCAAGTCCCAAAAAGTCTCCAGTTATTTGGTTAACAGTTCCCAGAATTAAAATACCAGCAAAAGTAAATACCGAAACAATAGCGGCAATTTTTGTACGAAACCCCTTGGCTTCGACATATGATACCGATTCTTCCGAATAGAAAAAGATTTTACGCCGTTTCAGAATTACACCTTATATTTAGTATTTAATTTGCAATAAAATAGAAAAAATATACCCTTTTGTCAAGAACCAACCTGAAATTATTCAAAATCGTGTTCAAAGTAATTCACGTTGCGATTTCCTTTATTCTGTGATTTTTGATGAATTACTTTTTCCAATTTTCGAGAAAATTCCTGCGCAGCGTCATAGCCGTAATGCTTAAGAAGGTAATTTAGCGCAATTACTTCTGCAATTACGGTAATATTTTTCCCGGGAAAAATCGGCAGTTTAATTATTGGAACTTCAACATCTAATATTGCAGTTGTATTTTGGTCAAGTCCGGTGCGCGTAAAGTCGCTTTTTGGGTCCCATTCCATTAATTCCACAACAACTTCAACTCTTTTTTGAAAACGAATAGAACGAACGCCAAATATGCTTTGAACATCAATTAAGCCAAGCCCGCGTATTTCCATAAAATGTTTCACTAAATCAGTTCCTGTGCCGATAAGTATCCCTTCTCCTTTTCGGGTAATTGTAACAACATCATCGGATACAAGACGATGACCGCGTTCAATTAAATCTAGCGCAATTTCACTTTTGCCAATTCCCGAGCGTCCGATAAATAACAACCCGATGCCATAAACATCCACAAACGAACCGTGAACCGTTGTTTGGGGCGAAAATTGGTCATCTAGAAAATCTGAAAGGAAATACGTAGCTTTTGTTGTTTGAAGCGGCGTTCGAAAAACAGGTACGCTGTGGTCGGCGGCAATTTGTAATAAGGTTTTATCTAAATCGTGATTATTGGTAATAATAATACATGGAATGGCAAACTTAAAAAGAGTATTAAAGGAATCAATGCGCGCATCTTCGGGCATGCTCATTAAATATTTTACTTCCGTGTTTCCCATAAGCTGAACACGGTCGTATGTGAACAAATCAACATATCCAGCCAGAGCAAGTCCCGGACGATGCAGATTTTTATCTTTAATAATATTTTCAAGACCTGCATTCGTCAGAGGTTCAAGTTTTAATCTGCTTTTTGTATGCTCAAACAAAAACTTAACTGTAATACTCTGTTTCTTGAACTCCTTTTTCGCATTGATTCCCATAGTTGTTTATCCTTTAGCGCGCACTTTTCTAATTAGTTCTTTTTCTTTTTCCCGGTGTTTGCTTTTATATTTTTGCAGCTGACGTCCGGCTTTTTCAATTACAGCGTCAATAGATTTTTCAAAGTCGTCGCTTTTGCTTGTTGCTTTAATCACCGAACCGTGCACATGGATATGCAGTTCTGCAGTTTTAATACTGTTTACCGCTTTTTCATAGCTTAAAATCATTGTAGAAGATAGAACTCCATTGTAAAACTGTTCTAATTTGGCAATGCGTTCTTTTACATATGCGCGAAGCGTAATGTGCGCTTTGAAGTGTCTTGCGATAATTGTGATTTCCATAGCTGCTCCTAAAGTTAAGTTGATGCTTTTGGGTGAGCTTTATTATAGATTTGCTTCAGCCGTTCTACAGTTACGTGCGTATAGACTTGTGTTGTGGAAAGACTTTCATGTCCCAAGAGTTCTTTCACCACAAGAATATCTGCGCCGTTATCAAGTAAATGCGTAGCAAATGAGTGACGCATAATGTGCGGACTTTTTTGTTCTATTTCCGAAACCTCCTTAAGATATTTTGAAAGAATGTTGTTAACAGTTGCCGGGGTAATTCGCGATTTTTTTTTAGAGAGAAAAACAGCATTTTCCGTTTTGCCCTGTTCCGATAAAATTTCTGATCGTTTAAGCAAATACTGTGTAACAGCGGCGGCGGCTTTTTCCGTCATCGGAAGTATTCGCTGCTTATTTCCTTTTCCTGTAACTTTTATTGTACCGCTGTGAAAATCTATATCGCCGATATTTAATCCAATCAATTCACCGCGGCGAATTCCGCTTCCGTACAATAATTCAAGAATTGCCAAATCTCTGCTTCCTTCGTATGCTGTATTGTCGGGCAGGTTCATTATGGCTTCAATGCTTTCTTTATTAACAAACTGCGGAAGCTTTTTTTCAAGTTTCGGACGTATAACGGATAATGTCGGATTAGTATGGAGAATTTTTTTTCTGATAAGAAATTTATAAAACGAACGAAGCGTGGAAAGTTTCCGCACAACGCTCTTTTTTGCCGCGCCGCCGTTCATTTGCATTGCAAGAAAAGAACGGACGGCGTTTTGTTCAATTGCAGAATGATTGGAAATACTATCAGGAAAGTATTTGCGCAAAAATTCCTCATACTGTGTTAAATCGTTTGCGTACGATGTTATTGTATGTTGAGAGTAGTTTCGTTCGCTCTCAAGATACCTTAGATATGAACGCACTAATTCTTGCATTGAATTTTTGTTATACAGCCATGGCTGTAGTTTCTTGTTCTTCAAGGTAATATTCTTCTTTACAATTCGGGCAAAGAAGGTAATTGCCTTTCCGTTTAGATGATTTTTTTACAAGATAACCGTTCTTACATTGCTTGCATTCTTTCATAACAGGCATTTCCCACGAAATAAATTCACACGTTTTATTTTCCTGCGTATTATTGGAACAGCGGAAAAATACCCGTTTGCGCCGTGTTTTACTTTCTATAATATCGCCTGTGTTGCACATCGGACATTTTACCCCGGTGGTAATCGGCTGCGTGTTTTTACAAGACGGATAATTTGAACATCCGAGAAACGCGCCGAACGGTCCGCCTTTAACAACCATATCTCCGCCGCACAATTTACATTTCGTTCCCGCCATGTGTTGATATTTTTCTGTTTCATCTACAAGCGGTTTACGGTTTTTGCAATTCGGATATCCCGAACACGCTTTAAATTGTCCGTATCTTCCCCATTTAATAATCATCGGCTTGCCGCACAAATCGCACGATTCACCTGCGTCTTGCTGCAACGATTTTTTAATTTTTCCGGCCTGCCCGTCTAAATGCAGCAAATCTTCATGAAACGGCTTGTAAAAATCGTCCAAAACTTTAACGTACGTGTTTTCTCCCGTTGCAATTGTTTCAAGTTCGTCTTCCATTTGCGCGGTAAATTTGTAGTCAACAATATCGGGAAAACTTTGTTTTAAAATCCCGCTGACCGTAATTCCAAGCGGAGTAGCAACAAGTTTGCGTTCCTGCGAATCAACATATTTTCTATCAAGAATTGTCGCTACAATCTGCGCATACGTACTTGGTCTTCCGATTCCGAGCGCTTCAAGTTCTTTCACTAAACTGCTTTCTGTATATCGCGCGGGGGGTTTAGTAAAATGCTGTTTCGGAAGCAAGCTAACAATGGATGTATTCTGACCAGCCGATAAATTTGCCGGAATTTTTGAAGTCGGATCTTCATCGTCTTCATTTCCTTTTTCTTCCAAAACATCATCATACACTTGCAAGAATCCGCGGAACAGCGGTACTGAACCTGTTGTGCGGAATAAAAATTTTCCGCCTGTAATATCTACTGTCATCTGTTCAAATTTTGCAGATTCCATTTGACACGCCACAAAACGATTCCAAATTAGTTCATAAAGCGCATACAAATCTTTTTCTAAATAACGCTTAATATATTTTGGAGTAAATTTAATGGAAGTCGGGCGAATTGCTTCGTGCGCGTCCTGCGATGCTTTCCCTTTTTTAAATACGCGCGGCTCTTTGGGAAGATATTCCGCGCCGTAGTTTGAATAAATATATTCCCGCACCGAAGCTACGGAATCGTCGCTTAAGCGGGTAGAATCTGTACGCATGTATGTTATTAGACCAACTGTTCCGTCTTCGCCCAGATCAATTCCTTCGTACAATTTTTGCGCCAGCATCATTGTCCGCTTTGCTGTTAGGCGCAGCCGGCTTGCCGCTTCCTGCTGAAGCGTTGATGTGATAAACGGAGGATTCGGATTTCGCTTTACAATTTTTTTCTGAATATCGCTTATGGCAAATTTTTCTTTTCTAATTTCATTCAGCGTTTCATCCGAAATCTCTTTATTTCCAATAACAGGTTCTTTGCCGGAAATTTTTACAAGTTTTGCTAAAAACGGCTCGGATTTTTCCGTTTGAAATTCTCCGGTAATTGACCAGTATTCAACCGGAACAAATTTTTTTATTTCCGCTTCGCGTTCGCAAATTAACCGCAGTGCAACAGATTGAACTCTGCCGGCTGAAAGTCCGTAGTACACGGTCTTCCACAAAAACGGGCTTACCTTGTAACCGACTAAACGGTCCATAGCACGGCGCGCGCGCTGCGATTCTACAAGATTTGAATTAACACGGCGCGGTTCGTTCATTCCTTCTTGTACGCCGGTCGGAGTAATTTCATGGAACAGTACGCGATAAATATTAGAATTTACAGGATCCAATTCTTCCGCAATATCTGAAGCAATCGCTTCTCCTTCGCGATCAGGGTCGGTTGCAATGTACACCGCGCGAGCATTTTTTGCATGCTTCTTTAGTTTATCAATAACTTCTTCTTTCCCTGCAATTGTTTCGTACGTAGAGGCATAGGCATTTTCAACATCAACGCCGAGTTTACTTTTCGGCAGATTTTTAATGTGTCCTACCGATGCCTCAACAACATAATTTTTGCCGAGATATTTATTGATTGTTTTTGCTTTAGAAGGCGATTCTACTATAATTAATGATTTGCCCATTCGAACGTATTTTCAAAAAAAATAATTAGTGAATTGTATCTCTGCCATGCAGCATTGTTCTGCTTCCCGAATCGGTTGATTCGTTGTTTTCAAGCACTAGCGCGGCAACTTGCGATTTTATTTCTTCAACATCAACGGAAAAATATCCGCTCATCATTACGCGGTCAATAATAATTTCTACATCAAAATCGGAAATAATTCCGAGTTCGCGCATTTGAATAAGATATCCAAACGCTTCCGGTATAATCACCATACGCTCCGCTTCGTGCAGCACTCGCTGTGAATGCGGCGAACGCTTGGCATGGTCAATAATAATATTTTCGCCAAGTTCTATCCTATCATACAGCCACGTAAACGCTGTGCTGATTTCTGCCGGCGTATATCCGCTGTTTGAAAGCACGGAAATATCTATTTCCGCAATAGGAGTGTTTTTGCGAAGTTCGCCGATTAAATAAACTAAAATTTCAACTATTTTTTCCTGCATTCTTTTTCCTATACTAACGAACCAAACTTCTCTACATATCGTTCCTGTTTTTGAATCATTCTTTTTTGCAGTTTCGGTTCAGTATCATCATAGCCGATTGCATGAAGCGTACCATGGATAATGAGTCGTGTAATTTCATTGTTAAGCGTAACTGCAAATTCTTTTGCCTGCCGTTTTGCCTGCTGAACATTCAGATAAATTTCCGCTGAAATAATTTTTCTTTTTTCCAACGGAAATGTAATAACATCTGTTGTAAAATTATGATTGAGAAATTTTTTATTGATAGCCGTAATGTACTTGTCGCCGACAAAAATTATATGTATTGACGCATTATTTTTTTTTTCGGAATGCAGCACAAATTCAACAACCGCCGCGGCTTGTTTACGAGAAAATGAAACAGCAACATGTTCTACAGAGCGTACAACTTCAATCATTTTTTCTTTCTGTTTTTTTTAAACGGAATTAAATCTTCCGTAAGAGAAAGCGAAATTCCTGCGAGCATTACATCTAAACTTAACATACGGTAGTCGCCGGAAAGAATTGAACGGTCAATATTTGCATAAAACGTGCAACCCCCTTCGCGCTCTACAACAATAGCAGAAACTTTATCTTTTGTTTCGCCGATAAATGTTACTTCTCCGAGATCATTGCTAAGAACATACTGCGAACAAAAATGGAGCTGGAAATGCGTGTTATGCGTATAAGCAGAAATAAGATTTCCCTTTTTCTTACCAATCGCAATATCGGGATAAATTTCCAGAATAAGCCGGCGGTTATCTTTAATTCCAGAAAATTCTAACCGATAGTTATTCCCTTTTAACTTTGCCTGAACGCCGAGCGTTTTTGCTATTTTAACAATATCCGTTTTAGTAAAGACCGGTTTCATAATAGTTTTTGAATTCGAATAAACAAAACAACCCCGCACGAACTTTCTCGGGGTTGATAGTAATTGCCTGTATGTATTTTTCTGATATTCAACAATTTGCTTCCCGTTCACAGCATAAATATAGAGAGCAGTACCTATGGAAGTCAAGTTATTTGCTACCAAATTATTTCTTGACCTTCATACGCCGCTGAACATACAAATTTATATCCGCGATTTTTTATTTCGCGCTTACATTTAAGTAAAATCTCATCTATTTTTTCATCCGAGCGGTTCGGTTCGTGATGAAACAAAACACAATTTTTAACATTTGCTTCATGCGCTATTTTAAGCGTAAATAAATAATGCGAATGTCCCCATCCGACTTTTTCAACATATTCTTCCGGCGTGTATGTAGAATCGTGAACAAAAACATCTGCATTTTTTGCAAAATCAGTGATGCGTTTGTTCGGCTCGCCGTCTAACTCAAAAAATTTTTTCTGAACAATTGATTCAAAATTTGTTACGCGTTTTGCCGATTCTCTATCAAACGGTTCATTGTCGGAAATATAGACAAGAGATTTTCCTTCGTAATCAATTCTGTAACCGACTGTAAATCCCGGGTGATTGACATACATTGTAGTAATTTTCGCCCCGAAAATTTCAAACTGTTCTTCGCCAATACTTTTAAAGTGAATTGTCGCATTCAATTCGTTTAATTGTATTGGGAAATAAATTTTCTTCATTTGGTCTGCAATAATCTGTTGAAGATTTATTTCATCGCGCTCAGTACCAATCACGGTAATTTCATTGCCGGAAATAAATGCCGGCTTAAAGAACGGAAATCCTTGAATATGATCCCAATGCGGATGCGTAATAAGAATGTAGGTTTGAAGCGATTCTCCTTTTGCAATTAAACTATCGCCAAGATTGCGAATTCCTGTTCCTGCATCTAGAATAATCATTTTGTCATTATCGAACCGTAATTCTAACGACGGCGTATTTCCACCGTAGCGCACTGTTGATTTCCCGGGAGTTGGAATTGATCCGCGCACTCCCCAGAATTTCAATTGCATACCGCTGTTTCCCCCCGAAGCGTTAACGATACGTTGCAACGTAGTTAATATAGTTTTGCGCAGACTGCTCAAGTGATTTTTTTTCTTCTTCAGTTAATTGACGAATAATTTTTGCAGGTACGCCCGCAACCAGCGTTCCTTCAGGAATCTGCATTCCCATCGGAACAACTGCCCCGGCCGCAACTAATGAATATTTTCCAACATTTGCATTATCTAAAACAACGGCTCCCATTCCAATTAAACAATAATCTTGAATTGTGCAAGCATGAACCACGGCGCTGTGTCCAATAGTTACATTGTTTCCAATATTTGTCGGATACTTTTGATTTGTTACATGAATTACCGTAGTATCCTGAATGTTCGTCCGTTCCCCTATGCGAATATAATGTACATCCCCTCGAATGACAACATTAAACCAAACGCTGCTGTCTTTCCCAATTTCAACATCGCCGATAATGCGCGCCCCTTCGGCAATAAAAACCGAAGGATGAATTTTCGGCGTAATATTTTTATACGTAATTATGGACATACTGTTTATTTATTTTTTTGCTTTTGGCGGCTCCCAGCCCGCACGATTCCATTTTTCAAGTTCAATGTGCACGCTTCCAAGTATAACTTTCATTTTTGCAACAATGGGAACGCCGGCATCATCATTGCTAAAATATCCGCGAAACTCTCCGGTCAATCCGAAAATGCCCGTGAATTCCGCCTTGCCCTCAAATTCTTTTGTTTCTATCGGGTATTTTACGGCATCAATTTTCTGCGAACCAACTTTACCGAGAAAATTAAAATGCGCATTAAACGTTTTTTCATTGATAAATATCGGGCAATCTATAATACCTTTATTATGCAAATTGCCGCGCGCAAAAAAGAAGAGCGATAAACCATCTTGCTGTTCTTCAAAAACTTTTTCTTCTCCTTTTTTAACAATGGTATTATCCGGTTTCCATCCTGTTTCATAATAAACTTTATTTTTCGGATAGTCAAAATCGTACTTTATGTAATACATTCTATTCGGGTCTTTTGTATCGTGAATAATAAAAAACCGTGAAAAGAGATTTGGATCTATTTCACTGTAAAAGACTTGATGCACATTCACAAAAGGAACTTCAGAATCAATAAATGCTTTAGCAATAAAAAATTTTTTACCATTTTTAGTTGAAGTATCGGCAATGGTAATTTTCACTCTGCCAAGCGTAAAGATAGAATAGCTAACTTTATAAACCAATTCTTCGCCGATTTGAAGCAGCTGCGTTGAACCAGTATTGATAGTCTCAATTCTGTCCTTTCCTGCAGAGAGAAGAGAAGAACTCTCGAAAATCGGAAATGCAAAAAAAAGAATTGCAGCAATTACGAAAATTGCTGCAAAACGAAATATGGGGAAATATTTTTTTTTCAATGTAATCTTTTGCGTTTAGTTAAGCCGCGCGATTTTTTCAGCTTCCGGGAAAAGTGATAATGCTTTTTGGATTTGATTATCGACCGTTAATAATACAGGATACCAACCTTCATTACCCCAAAAATTTCTTGCAATATACGCCTTTAATCGCGCTTGTAAATAATCTTTATCTTTGTTGAAGTCATTTTCAACAAATTCAACTTTCTTTTCTTTTGTAAAAGCGATGAATTGATTCATCAATTCATCATCTATACGAAATCCGGCGTTGAAAGTTTTAAAATCATTTTTGTATTTATTTTTAATTTCTTCGCCGTGAAGTGCAAGATATTGCGTTGAAAATTCATAGAACATATTTCTGCGATTTAATATGGTTGAATATTTTGTTGCACTCCCCGGTTTTACAATATAATCCGGCGTAATTCCGCCGCCGCCCAATATTAAACGACCTTTGGAAGTTTTATATTTTGGTCGAGATGTATCCGAGGCGCTCTCTTTGTGTTCAATGTTCTCGCCTTCCTGCTCATAACGCTCAAATGCTTCTACTTGATATTTTTCTTTTCCACCGGCATACGAACGCTGAATCAATCTTCCGCTTGGAGTATAATACCGCGCAATAGTTAAACGCAATGCAGAACGGTCGGAAAGTTCAAATTGCCGCTGCTCAAGTCCTTTGCCAAAACTTGTTTCGCCGACAATTAGCCCTCTATCCCAATCTTGCACCGCGCCGGATACAATTTCGCTGGCTGAAGCTGAACCATTCGAGAGCAAAATTATTAACGGAATTTTTTCGTATTCGCTTCCGCTGTATGCATAATATTCTTCATTAAATTGCGGCTGACGACCGGTTGTGTAAACAACTTTCCGCGGCGCGCCTTTTTCATCCGCGCTCAAAAATAAATCGGACATTTTCACCGCTTGATCTAAATATCCGCCGGGATTATAGCGAAGATCTAACACAAGTTTTTTCATCCCTAATTTTTTCAATTTTTCTAAAGCCGCAACCATTTCATTTGTTGTTGTTTCTGCAAACCGCGTAACATTAATATATCCGATATCATCAATCAGCATTGTTGATACATCAACAGAATATAACGGAATAACATCGCGCACAATTTCAAATTCCAACAATTCTTTTACGCCTGGGCGAAAAATGGAAACGGCAACTTTTGTTCCTTTAGGACCTTTTAATCCTTTCATAACTTGTTCGTTATTAAAACCGACAGAACTTTTTCCATCAATTTTCACAATTTTGTCGTTAGACATAATTCCCAGCGCTGCGCTTGGTCCGCCGCCAATTGGCTGAACAACGGTAATGGTATCGTTTACAATCGCAAATTCTACACCGATTCCTTCAAATTTTCCTTTAAAATCTTCGTTCACTTTTTTCAATGTTTCCGGTTTAATATATACGGAATGTGGATCGAGATTAGTCAGCAATCCGTTAATGGCGTCTTCCGTTAATTTTCCTGTGTTCACATCATCAACGTAGAATTTTTCTGCCAAGCTGAGAACATCTTTGAACTTCGATAACTGTTCATAGATATTATCGCCGGAAATTACATGGTTGAAATACGCGCCGCTTAAAAATGCCGCGGTAAATAACCCAATCATTACAATTAACGAAAAACGTTTTTTCATGAAAAAACTCCTCAAAATTTCACGCATAATTTTACAAGTAAATAATTGTTTGTATAATATTTAGACGTTTGAATTGCCGTAATTATTGCAAACTAAAATTGAAAAACAATAGCTGCGGACGTTGTTTTAATCTAAAGTGGAAAAAACCATAAAAAGTTCCCAATTTATTTTTCAGCCCTCATTGTAGGAAAAAGAATAACATCGCGTATATGCTCCTGCTGTGTTAGAAGCATTGTTAAACGGTCAATTCCAATTCCAAGTCCGGCGGTCGGCGGCATTCCGTATTCCAGCGCGCGCAAGAAATCTTCGTCTAACGTTTGCGCTTCTTCATCGCCCCGCTCTTTCAATCGCACTTGGTCTTCAAAGCGAGCGCGTTGATCGAGCGGATCGTTCAATTCTGTAAATGAATTACAAATTTCCTGTCCATTCACAAATCCTTCAAACCGTTCCACTAATCCTTCTTCTGTGCGATGACGTTTTGCAAGCGGCGAAAGTTCAACAGGATAATCCATAATAAATGTCGGCTGAATTAAAAATGGTTGAACTTTTACGCTAAAAATTTCATCAATTATTTTTCCTGCGCCGATTTTAGGATCAAGATCAATATTTAATTGCTTTGTAATAGCGCGAAGTTCTTGCTCATCTTTACCGCGTAATTGCAGTCCGGTGTATTGTTCAATTGCGCCGAACATTGTTATCCGTTTCCACGGCGGAGTAAAATCAATTTCGTTATCGCCAAGTTTTACTTTTGCATTATTATTCAATACCAAAGCTATGGAATGAATCATTTGCTCAACAAGTTCCATCATCCACTTGTAATCTTTATATGCAACGTAGACTTCCATCATCGTAAATTCTGGGTTGTGCGTTCGATCCATCCCTTCGTTGCGGAAATCTTTTGAGATTTCATACACGCCGTCAAATCCGCCGACAATTAAACGCTTGAGATACAATTCATCGGCAATGCGCAAATATAATTTCATATCTAACGTATTGTGATGCGTTGTAAACGGACGCGCGCTTGCTCCGCCGTACAACGGTTGAAGTACAGGCGTTTCAACTTCAAGTAATCCTTTTTCGTCAAGATATTTTCTCATTGTCCGCAAAATCATTGTGCGTTTGATGAATGTTTCTCTCACTTCAGGATTAACAACAAGATCAACATACCGCTGACGGTAGCGCAATTCTTTATCTGAAAACGGATCGAATGTAACTTTGTTTCCCTGCTCATCAACTTTTTCTTTTACTATTGGAAGCGGACGAAGCGACTTTGAAAGCAATTCATATTTCTGTGCATGAATTGAAATTTCACCCATCTTCGTTCTAAAGATATAACCGGTTACTCCAATAATATCGCCGATATCAAGAAGTTTAAACGCATCATATTTTTCGCCAAGGTCATCTTTTTTCATGTATATCTGAATTTTTCCGACCATATCTTGTATGTGGCAGAACGATGCTTTTCCCATTCTTCGCAGAGACATTATTCTTCCTGCAACAGAAACAACGCGCTGCGGCTCATCGTCTTTAAATGAATGTAAAATTTCTTTTGTGAAAGCATTTCTTTCAAACTCGTGCGGGTACGGCTCAACGCCTATTGCTCGTAAATGTTCAAGTTCTTCGCGGCGGCGTTTCATTAACTCGTTTAGTTCTTCGTGATATTCTTTTAACTCTTCGCTCATAAAAAAATTTTTCCAGTCGTTTTTTTACAAAAATATTTTATCGTTTAAAATCTGCAAGCATAACGCAAACAGCGTCTTGAATTTTTTCCGCTAATTTAGTCGGAACTGTATAATGATTCGCGATTATAGAAAATACAAAAACTTCTCCATCTTGGCTTGTAACATAACCGGAAAGCGAACGCACATACGCGATGGATCCTGTTTTTGCATGAACATTTCCTTCCGCCTTGGTTCCTTTCATTCTATTTTTAATCGTGCCGTCAATTCCTGCAATCGGCAGAGATTCATAAAATGCCGCAAATAACGGACTGCGATACATTCCTGCTAATATAGAAACAATATCGTGCGGAGTAATTAAATTGTGGCGCGATAAACCTGAAGCATCGCGCGCGCGCAAACGCACCGTATCGACTCCCCACGATGCAAGAAGCGGATACGAAATTGCTCTGCTGTTTTCCATCGAACCTTTGTTTAGTTTTTGCGCGCCGATTGTTCTAAACGCTTGCTCCGTGTACAAATTTTGACTCGGCTTGTTTATTATTTTTGCAATTTCTGAAAGCGGCGGCGATATGTACGATGCTAATTGCTGTGCCGTTGAATAATCTCCTAACGAATCCAGATCGTCAATATCTACAACAACGCCGTTTATTTTTATTCCTTTGGATTCAAGTACCTCCGTTCGAAAGAAGACGCCGAAGGATTGGTG
>CAYXEE010000009.1:0-19777 GCA_964463935.1 uncultured Chitinophagaceae bacterium
CCTTGTCTCATTAGAAATTTTTTCCAACTGTTGCTGTGAAATTAGACCTAATTTACGCGCATAAATATGGTAACGTTTAACATTCCAATTTATGCCTTTAAGTAAAATAGTAAATCCTGCTTTGCGCAATTTTTTTATTATTTCAGCACGATTGCCATACGATTGCCCGACAAATGAAATATCATACTTTAATGGTGAATTATTTTTTTTATATATGTGATGATTTACTCCCCATTGCGTTAAAAGAACATTCTTAAATCCAATTGAATGATATTTTCCAACAGAATCTTTATCGGTTGTAGATACAAAAGAAAAGCAATTTGCCCATTTCTGTGAAAAATCTTCAAAACGCCAATGGTCATCAGCAAACCAATTAAATAGAATTACATTTGTTTCATTTTTAATTTTAAGCAGAGTTTCATAATCAAATTCATTGGCAAACAAAAACATAAAAACCAAATCGGGCTTAGAATCTATAATTCGATTATGCAGCAATTGCGTCATTTTTATCGAACCATGTTGTTGAAACAAAGACATAAAATCAAAATACTCAACCTCATAATTCATTCTCGCAAGTGTTTCGTAAAAATTGTAATGTTCAAAACTAAATCCGCGCGATGGAATTCCATATTCGTATTTCATTCCTGCATATAAAATTTTCATTTCAGGTTTCTCCGAAAATGGAATAAACCTAATCCGTACTGAAAATAATTACACTCGTTGAAGTTCGCATGTTCAATGTATTCGCCTGAATCATTGACAATCGAAAAATCAACTAATTCTAATTCATTAAAATATTGTATTATTGTATCAGGGAAATGAATACGATGGGCATTAAATTCAATCCGTTCTTTCCCAATCGGCGTCGTCAAATACAAATTTCCATTAACAGCTAAAATCCGTTGCAGCTCTTTGCACGATTTTTTGCTTCCATCAACATCAATGGTATCGCCATATCTTCCTAAACCAATGTGTTCTATAACGTGCAAACAAGATAAACTTTCAACAGATTTATCTTTGTATTCAAGATTCAAAATATTTCCGGGTTTCGATGAAAGATTATTTATATTGACTAGTAGCGGACGAAAATCAATAAATTCTACTTTAATAAATGCCGAAAGCGGAGCTATTAAATTTATTTGTGACGCTACATCTATATGTAAAGTCGGTTTTGATAGTGAAAGTTTTCTGGCACACCACGCGCTTTGATAAAAATAATGCGGATCAAATTGCGTAACTGCGGTCGAATCAAATAGTTGTACATTAATATTTTCAATGCCAATTTTAGCATTCAATTTTCGTTGATATTCATTCCATTGCCGATAAAATAAAGGCATTCTACCAATGGTAGAGATAAATTCGCCATTTCGAAGTGGAATCAGTATAAATTGTAATAAAATTTTTTTTAGTTTTTGAAAATTAAACATTTGAAGTTTGTAATTTTTTGTTCGCAATAAAAATACTTACAACATAAAATGTATTCGCAATAATAATCGAATACGCAATTCCCCAAATTCCAAAATATTGACATCCAATGATATACCCGCCAACAGAAATAATTGCCGTAAGTACTTTGGGGAAAATATAAATATTTGGTTTTTGCATTGCCATTCCTACTAATGCCATTGTTTGACCGACATAAAATAAGCCAAAACCAATTACAAGATACAGCAGCAGCGAAGTAGGCAATTCAAAATCTTTTGTACTTAAAAATTGGATTATCTCTTTACCAAAGAAAAATAAAAAGATTCCAAATACAACAAATAATCCTAATGTAGCAAATGAAGATATGAAAATAAGGGATTTCCCTTTTTTCTTCTGGTCAGCGTTAGGCGAACCGTATTTTTCAAAAACTAACGGTGTAATAAATTGAATATAAACGCCATAGAGAACGACAATTGAATTATTTATTACGCTCAGAGCCAATCCGTATCTGCCGACTTCGCTTGACGGTAAAAAGGAATTGATTACCCATCGTTCGCCGTTAAATTGAAACCACGATATCCATCCCCACAAAAAAAATGGCAATATGTACGAAAAAATTTTTGGCAATAATGTTTTCTTCATCTCAAGCAATTCAATTTTTGTAACTGGCAGAGTGGATTCTCTTTTAAGAAAAAAAACTCGTACAAAAAAGAAGATTACCATTGATGATGCTATGGAAAACATTACGCTTGTAGAATTCATTGTTACGGTAAAGAATGCGCCAAATAGAAATAAAACTATAAATAGTTTTTCTAATACTTGAACTACCGATAATTCTCGCCGCAATTTCATTGCATTTAGTATTCCGGTAATTGGAGGCGAAAGAACGGATAAAACAATTAAACAACATCCGCTTGCCATAAACAGCAGAGATTGATGAAAGAAAAAAATACCTATAACAACAGCAAAAAGTGAAATAATTACAAGAGCTATTCCAGATAAGAACAGTAAATACAAAATAAAGTTTAGGTAATTTGATTTTTCTTTATCAGATGTTGTACACTCAAAATAAAATCTTACAAATCCTTGTTCAAGAGGACCAAAGAAAGACATAGACAACAAACCGCCGATACTAGTAACCAATATAAAATAACCATACTCAGCAGGTCCAATGGAGGTGAGCAATTTTATTGAAAATAATCCGAGTAGTAACGCAATTAACTGTCCGCCTGCAAGCCACGAAAATTGAGAAAGATGATTTTTAGTAATGAAAAATCCAAATTTTTTAGCTATCAAATTGCGCATTGTTAGTTATTAGACTTCGCAATAAGCGAATAATCGAAAATAAAATTTGGGATGGATAATATTTAATCTTGTAAGAACTTTGCCGAAAAATCGCAGTGAAGAAAATTTGAACAGCGCAAATGGATTTATTCCATCTCCGCGTTGCACTACTACATAAGGAAAATGTTTATTTAATACTTGCAAAAGCGTTTTTTGTGTAAAAAAATTTTTGTGGTCTAATTCTGCAAAATGTTCAAAAAGCAGACCTTGTTTCATAAGTTCTTCAACATGTTCAGAATTTGGAGTAGTAAGTAAAACATTTTTTCGTGCAATACGTTTTGCTTCAAGAAGCAGCTGGTCTATATCAAGAACATGTTCAATCACTTCAAAACAAATTACAGTATCAAAAAATTTATCTGGAAAAGGAACTTTATCCGTAATCAAAACTGCATCTACACCCCGTTCTTGAGCAATATTTACATAATTTGAATTAACATCTGCTCCTTTTACATCATATCCCATTTTTTTAAGCGCCAAGGAATAATTTCCTGTTGCACAGCCCAAATCAAGAATTTTATTGCCTGCAAATTTCTTTACAAATCGCATCAATTGTCGTGCTGTTGCAGAAACCGGCATTGTTGTGTAAAATGAATTAGTATCTCGAAAAACAGTTTTTTTAATTTCTTCGCCTATCATACTAATTTCTTGTAATTGGTGGAAAACAATAATGAAATTCCTGAAAATGATTTAGCGGAAACTAAAAAACGTAAAAATAATATCGGCGCCAGCAAAAATCTGGTATAAAAGCCGAAATAAATTTGATAGTAGAGTAAGATATTTTGATACATTACTAATCGAATATTTGGCGGAGCTTGTTTTGTGCTTTGACTGCCGTGGTGAATTATTTTTGCTGTCGGTAAAAATATTACTTTCCAACCATGCAATTTTATTCTTTTGCACAAATCAACATCGTTATAGAGAATAGAAAAACGCTCGTCAAAAATAAATTGTTGTAAAGCAGTTCTGCGAATCATTATGCACGTTGCATCCGGCTGGTCAATTTCTTTTATTTCTTCGTGCGCAAAATCAGACATTAAATATTTTTTATTTAGGAAATTCATTGACAAATACATAGCAACTGCATTTCCAATAGTTGGAAATTTTTTGCAAGAACGCTGCAATTCTCCGGTTGGAAATTCTAAACGGCAAGAAACAATTCCGGTATCTTTATTCTTGTCTAAAAAATCTATCATATGCTGAATTGTATTCGGTAAAACTTCAGTATCGCTTCCCAAGAGTAAAATATATTCGCCGGTTGAATTGCTAAACCCAATATTATTCCCTTTTGCGTAGCCGGTGTTTTCTGCATTTTTAATCAGTCGAACCTGCGTAAACTCAGTTTCCACCATACTTGCAGAACCATCGTGCGAATTATTATCTACCACAATTACTTCAAATTGTTCGTCAGGAGAGAATTGATATATTGAATGCAAACAAGCTTTCAATAATTTTTTCGTATTCCATGATGTAATGATAATTGAAATTTTCATTTTCAAATTTTCAACATTTTCATTACCGTACCTAAATCTTTATCGCCACGCCCGGATAAATTTACAATAATAATTTTCTCTTTATCCATTTCTTTCGCAAGTTTTACAGCATACGCTATTGCATGAGCAGATTCCAACGCAGGAATAATTCCCTCTTTTCGTGAAAGTATTTGCAAACCTTCCAGCGCTTCATCATCGGTTATAGAAACATATTCTACATATCCATTATCTTTCAAATAACAATGCTCGGGTCCAACTCCGGGATAATCTAATCCGGCAGAAATTGAATGTGCAATTTCAACTTGTCCAAATTCATCTTGAAGCAAATATTGCATTGAGCCATGCAAAACTCCTCTCCTTCCCTTTCCTAATGCGGCGGAATGTTTTCCTGTTTCCAATCCTAACCCCGCCGCTTCAACACCGATAAGTTTAACAGTATCGACGTTATCCAAAAATGGATAAAAAATTCCCATTGCATTACTTCCGCCGCCGACGGAAGCAATAATTGCATCAGGCAGGCGGTATTCTAATTCTTGAATTTGCTGTTTTGTTTCTTTTCCAATGATTGATTGAAAATCTCGAACCATCATCGGATACGGATGCATACCAACAACAGAACCAATAATATAAAATGTTTCATTTACATTCGTAACCCAATCGCGAATTGCTTCGCTTGTTGCATCTTTTAGAGTTTTACTTCCTGAAGAAACAGCGCGGACTTCTGCTCCCATAAGTTTCATTCGGTACACATTTGGCGATTGCCGTTCCATATCTTCTTCGCCCATATACACAACACACTTTAATCCGAATAAGGCGCAGACTGTTGCTGTTGCAACTCCGTGCTGACCTGCGCCGGTTTCTGCAATAATGCGTTTCTTTCCCATGCGCTTGGCAATTAAAATTTGTCCGATTGTGTTATTTATTTTATGCGCGCCGGTATGACACAAATCTTCACGTTTCAAATAAATTTTAGCGCCGCAAGCGTATTGCGTTAATTGTGAAGCAAAATAGAGCGGAGTTTCTCTGCCGACAAAATATTTTAAATAATTACGAAATTCATTTTGAAACGATTCGTCATTTTTTAATCGTTCGTACCACGCAGTTAATTCCTCAGCCGCTGGAATGAGTGTTTCAGGAATAAATCTTCCGCCATATACTCCAAAATGTCCTTTCGAATCCGGCAGGGATGGATATTTTTTTTGTTCTAATATTTTAGTCATTTTTCTGCTCTACAATAATTGAAGTTCGCTTCGAGCGTTTTCAACAAATTGTATAATCTTTTTATTGTCTTTCTTACCGGGTGAAAGTTCAACTCCGCTGCTAACATCTACTCCCCACGGCTGAGCCGTTTGAATTGCATTCTGCACATTTTCAGGCGTTAGTCCTCCCGCAAGAATAATTTTTCCGAATTCATTCGCTTCGCGCGCTAAAATCCAATTAAATTTTTTTCCCGTACCGCCAAATTCGCTCTCATCGTACGCATCAAGCAAAAATGAAAACGCTTTGTAATCATCAAAATAAATATTTTGCAGCGAGTTGTTTACGCGGAATGATTTAATCGCATTTCCAAACCTGTTAACATATTCCGGACTTTCACTGCCATGAAATTGGCAATATGTTAATTTTACAAATGAAGCTATTTCTTTAGTTTCAGAAATTTCAGAATCCACAAATACGCCGACAATAGAAATTTTTCCGCGAATCTTATCTGCAATTTCTTTAGCGTGCTTTGGTTCAATGTATCGTTTGCTTCCTGCGTAAAAATTAAATCCAATTGCAGTTGCGCCGGCATCTATACAGGATACAGCATCATCGTACGAAGTAATTCCGCAAATTTTAATAAACTTCGATTTCACGAAGCGTTACCGTATAATAATTCTTTTAAACCAAGTCGTTTATCTTTTTGAATCATTAAATGTTCGCCGACCAGAATTGCATCAAATCCGACATCAATAAGCTGTCGTACTGTATAATTATTGCGAATTCCGCTCTCGCTTACTGAAATACAGCTATTCGGAACAAATCGTTTTAAGTTTAGAGAAGTTTCAATATCTACAGTGAAGGTTTTTAAGTCTCTGTTATTTATTCCAATAATTTCTGCGCCGCAATCAACCGCTCTATCAATTTCTTTTTTCGTATGACATTCTACTAAAACAGAAAGCGATAAATCTCTTGCAGTAGCAAGAAAGGAACGAATTTCATAATCTGAAAGCGCTGCTGCAATTAACAAAATTGCATCGGCGCCGATAAGTCGAGATTCATAAATCTGATATTCATCAATAATAAATTCTTTCCGCAATACCGGTTGTTCAATTGTTTTTTTAACAAGCGCAACATATTCATCGTTTCCTTGAAAATACTTTACATCCGTTAAAACAGAAATTGCATTTGCTCCGCCTTGTGAATATTCGTGAGCAATGTTTGACACATTAAAGGTTTTAGCAATAACGCCTTTAGAGGGAGATGCTTTTTTAATTTCAGCAATACAACAAATGCCTTCCGAGTCGTGAGTTTTTATCGCTTCGGAAAAATTACGCACGGGTTCGGATAATACCGCTTTTTCAATAAGTTCGCTGAACGGAAGGATTGTTTTTTTATTCTCAACTTCGTTTTTTTTGAATAATAAAATTTGGTCTAATTTATTGCTCATGTATTTCTGTACTAATTTTCACTTTAATAGAACGAATTCGCCGTTCATTTTTTTTAACAATTGTAAAAGCTATTTTATTGTAATGGATTTCTTCATTAAGTTCTGGAATACGACCGACATAATTATTTAAAAAACCGCCGATTGTATCATATTCGTGTGCTTCAGGAAGTTCAACAGCAAATCGCTGATTAAAATCGTGGATACTCATTCCGCCGTTTACAATTACCGCTCCGTCTGTGGAAGATTCAACTTCAACATGTTCTTCGTCGTATTCATCTCTAATTTCACCGACAATTTCCTCCATAATATCTTCCATTGTAATAATACCTTCCGTTCCGCCAAATTCATCAATTACTACCGCCATATGTTGCCGCTTTTTTTGGAGATCTCTGAGCAGATGGCTGATTTTTTTAGACTCAGGAACGAGATACGCCGGACGAATTATATCTTGCAGTAAAATTAAATCGCGATGTTCAAGCAAACCAATAAGATCTTTGGTATAAATAATTCCAACAATATTGTCGATGGATTCTTTGTAAACCGGAACCCGGGTGTATCCTTGATCTATAATTGTTTGAATCAGTTTTTCGGTCGGCAATAAAATATCTACAGCAAACACATCTGTTCGGGGAATCATTACTTCTTTTACTGTAGTATCTGTAAATTCAAAAATACTTCTGATAAGTTCATGTTCTGTTTTCTCAATTTCCCCCCTTCGTTCCCCTTCTTCCAGAATTTGTATAACTTCTTTTTCAGAACCAATTTTTTTCTTATTTATTCCCAAAAAAGAAAGTACCCAATCTCTTATTTTTTTTACAGGATGATCGTCCATCTTTTTATCCGTTTATCGCGTAAATTTTATTGAGAATCTCTTCGGATAAAATTCCATTGGTAGCGTATGAAATATTTGATTCTAAATTGGCAATTTTTTTGGTGCCAATTATTACCGTTGAAACTTCCGGTGCAGAAAAAGAAAATCGAACTGCTAATTCAGTTAAACTCATAGAATATTCTTCTGCAATTTTTTCCAGCAAATGTATTTTTTCTCGTACATCTTTTTCTTGTACGTCATTTTTTTTTGATGTTAATTGCCCGCGAGAAAGCGCGTCTTTAACAATAATTCCGATAGTATTTTTCTTTGCAACAGGAAAAATATTTTTCATCATAGATAACCTAAGTGCATTATGCGAAATTTGAACAGCATCATAGTCGCCCGATTCAATTCCAAGCGTAACGGCATCTTCAAATTCCGTGCTAAAACCGAGATAGCGAATTTTTCCAGATTGTTGAGCTTCTTTCATTGCCCGTACCGTTTCGCCGTGTTGTATAATTTCGGCATTGGCGCTGTGGATTTGCAAAAGATCAATATAATCGGTCTGCAAAAGACGCAAACTATTTTCAATAAATTTTTTTGTTTCAGAATAAGAATAATTGTAAATAGATTGTGTTCCGTCAAACCATTCGCCGCATTTTGTAGCAAGAATTACATTCTTACGATTTCCCTTTAATGCGTTTCCAAGAATTCGTTCGCTGTCTTGATATGCTGGAGCAGTATCGAAAAAATTTATCCCTTCATCTAACGCCTTAAAAATTATTTTTTTTGCCTCTGCGTCGTCTGGTCGAATAAAATCTTCTTTATCTTTTCGCCAATAGGGCCAGTTGCGTCCAATTTCTAAAGCTCCAAACCCTAATTCAGAAATTGCTAATTCTGTTCTTCCTAATTTTCTGTATTTCATACTTTATGAATTTGAAATTTCTATTAATTGGTCTAATTTCTTTTTTGCTTTTCCGCCATCAACAGCATCTTTTGCAATCGTAATTCCTTCCAAGATGGAATCGGTAATTCCGGAAATATAAATTGCAGCCGCTGAATTGAGAATAGCAATATCTCGTTCTGCGCCCTGTTTCCCATCAAGAATGTAGCGGAGAATTTGAATATTTTTTTCTGTATCGCCGCCGATAATTGATTCAATGGACGATTGTGAAATTCCAAAGTCGCTGTAATTCAACGTATAAGAAGAAATATTTCCATTTTTAATTTCAGTAACTTTAGTATCTCCAAGAGTAGAAATTTCATCCATTCCATCCATTGCGTGAACAATTAACGCGCGTTCAGTTCCGAGAGAATGTAGAACTTGAGCAAGAGTATCGGTTAAATGAAATTTATAAACGCCAATAACTTGCCGTTTAGCAGAAGCAGGATTTGTTAGAGGACCTAAAATATTAAAAATTGTTCTAAACCCTAACTCGCGGCGAACAGGCATTGCGTATTTCATTGCGTTGTGTAAAAGCGGAGCATATAAGAAAGCAAGTCCAATTTCATCCAAACATTTCCCTATTTTTTCGCTGGAAATCTCAATATTAACTCCTAATCCTTTAAGAATATCTGCGCTGCCACACTTACTTGAAATTGCACTATTACCATGTTTTGCAACAACTGCTCCCGCTGAAGCCGCAATAATTGCCGCAACAGTTGAAATATTAAAAGTTCCAATTCCGTCTCCGCCGGTTCCGCACGTATCAATTACATTTTCATGCTTTGTATAAATTTTTGTTGAAACTTCGCGCATAGCACGTACTGCGCCGGCTATTTCCGAAATTGTCTCTCCTTTTATTCTTAACGCTGTTAAAAATGAAGCAATAAGCATTTCAGAAACTTTGCCATGCATAATTTCAGAAAAAGCATGATATGACTCTTCCGTAGAAAGAGTTTTTCCTTCAATTAAAGAATTTATTTCCGCCTGAATCATTATTAAATGTAACTTTTAAGTAATTGATAATCAATAAATTACGCTGTTTAAGAAAAGTCCTTTTGCTGGCGCAGATTGACCGGCAAACTGTCGATTTTTTGAATCTAAAATTTTTTGAAATTTTTCTTCTGCTGTATGCCCTCTCCCTACATTAACCATAGTTCCTACTAACGCTCGAACCATTCCGTGTAGAAACCTATTTGCTATAATTGTAAAAATAAACCTATTATCAAGATGCTCCCAATTAGCAAATTCCACATTACAACGATAATGCTCCGCATCAGCTTCCGATTTACAAAACGCTTGAAAATCGTGAACGCCCTTAATTATTTCACAACAATCATTCATTATATTTATGTTTAGTAAATATCCAATTTGCCAAACATAATTTCTTTCAATAGCTGTTTGCTTATTCGACAGATAATATTTGTATTCTCTTCCCTTTGCGCTATAACGAGCAGAAAAATGTTCATCAACTTCCGCTACAGAATGAATTACGATATCATCTGGAAGCATTGCATTTAAAGCTCGTTTCAAATCATTTTCATTCAATTTACAATCAGTAAAGAAATTTGCTACTTGACCTCTCGCATGAACTCCTGCATCTGTTCGTCCAGCGCCGATAAGATTTATATTTGCACAAGTAATTTTTGCAGCTGCATCTTCAATTTTTTCTTGTATGGAAATGCCGTTTTTTTGCCGCTGCCAACCGACATAATTTGTTCCGTCGTATTCTACAAGTAGTTTTATATTGCGCATTACAATAAAATGAAACAGCCCCGTTTTTTATTTTCGGGGCTGAATTCTAAAACATATGAATTATACTTAGCGATATTCCGGCAGGAAAGAGCCCATTACCGTGTAATTCCGATTCAATGCGCCACGATTCCAATCTTCCTGTAATATTATTATTATACAAGCGAACAAGTCTTGCCGCATTTATAGCGCTAATAATATGATTTGCAACTATTGCTCCAATTACAAATTTGCCGCTGTTAAAAACTTTATCCGATGAAACTCGCATAGCTCTATAAGTTTTTCTATTTGCATCGCTATCCCAGCTCCAATAATATCCTGCGTTTACATCATACACTTTTTCAATTTCCCTATCGCGTAATTTTTTTCCATTATATTCGTATGTATCAACAAAGTTTCCAAGATTCACAAAATATTTTTCATCTTTGCCGAAAATATTCGCTCCAGCATGCGTTGCGGCAAAGGTTCGCGCATCATTTTGAACTATTGCGCCGTATTTTTGAAAACCAATGTATGTAAGCCATAATACAGCTTCCGATGAAAGCGAATAAATACCATATTGAAATCCATCGGCGTACAATTCTCCCATTCCAGGAAGCAATAACGAATATATTACTGCAACTCCGGGATTTTTCTTTTGCGGAATGATTTGTTCCGCAAACGTTACATTGTTTTCCTTTATTCCGGAAATCAATTCAAATTCTAGTTTTTGCGAAAAAACTTGTGCATTTGCTGCAAACACTAAAAAATAAACAACAAAAATAAATCCTCTCATACATTTCTCCGAAAATATGTTTAACAAATGTAGCAACGTGTATGAGTTATCCTTTCGCAGTAAGAATCGGGAGTGAAATATTTATCGGCGCAGTTTTCGATTGAACGGCAATAACTTCTCCGCTGCATGTTTCACCAGAAAATTCTCCAATTTTTATTAATGCTATAGAATTTTCCAAACTCGGATGATACGGTATCTGCACGCGAATATAGTTATCGGTGAAACCTTGCAGCATATTATTTTCGATAGAATTTTCAATCAAAACAGGGCGTATTTGTCCCGCGAAAGATTGGTAAAACGCAGATTTTTTCATAAATCCAAGGTTTCGCAACCTTTCGCTGTGAGAAAAGCGGATTCTTGGTTCTACTCTTCCCGGGAAATGAATTGACGGCGTATTCGGACGCTCGGAGTATGTAAAAACGTGCAGATAACTTATCGGTAAACTATGAAGAAAATTAAAACTCTGTTCAAATAATTCTTCTGTTTCTCCCGGAAACCCGACGATAACATCAACGCCGATTCCAGCATCGGGTGATTTTTCACGAATTGAAGAAATCAAATCGAGATAATACTCTGCAGTATATCGTCTTCTCATTTTCCGCAAGATTTCATCAGTACCATTTTGGAGCGGAATGTGAAAATGATTACAAATTTTTTCAGAATGAATCCAAAAATCTAACAATTCACTTGTTAATAAATTTGGTTCAATAGAACTAATTCGCAGGCGATGCAAATTTGTAATTTGCTCTAATTTTTGAAGCAGAGCCAGCAAAGAAAATCCGTCGTTCTTTCCATATTCTCCAACGTTCACGCCGGTTAAAATAATTTCTTTATAGCCCATAGCAACTAAATTTTTTGCTTGCTCGTATGTTGCTTCAATAGATTGGCTTCTGCTGGAGCCGCGTGCAAGAGGAATTGTGCAAAAAGCGCAATTAAAATCACAACCATCCTGCACTTTAAGAAACGCACGTGTTCTATCATCAACGCCGCCGGAATACGCCGGACCGAAATCATTTACTTCGTCAATATTTGAAACAAAAATCTGTGGAAATTGTTTTTTGGAAAAATCTTTTGCAAAGTCGAACAATTTAAATTTCTGGCTTGCACCTAACACCATATCAACTCCATCAATTGAAGCAATCTCTTCAGGAGCTAATTGAGCATAGCAACCAACAACGGCAATAAAAGCATTTGGAGAAGTACGAAGCGCACGACGTACGATTTGACGCGCTTCTCTATCGGCGCGTTCTGTAACAGAGCATGTATTTACTACGCAAATATCCGCCTGTTCAGAAAATGGAACAATATCAAAACCGCGATCCTTAAACTGACGTTCAAGACTTGCCGTTTCGGCATAATTCAATTTACAGCCGAGTGTATAAAATGTTGCTTTCATTTCTTACAATATAAAGAAAGTGCCACGCACTTTCAAAGTACGTGGCACATGTTTGTATTTAATAGATTGATTATTGCAATGCAGCTTCGTCAGCAGCCGCTTTTTCTTCAGGAGTTAACTGCACCGGCAGCGCATCCTTTAAAGTAATAGGCGGAAGTTTGTGTTTCGCTACATAATCATCAACAATTTTTTGTTCTTTACCGCGTAAATATTCTACAACAGAAAGAACTATTTTTTTGCTTTCACCGTCAAACTCAATCACAGTCATCGGTAAATTATCGCCGACATGAAACGCATCTGCAAGATTTTTAACTTGCGTTTGAGAAAGCTGCGAAAGCGGAACAAATCCATCCACGCCGAGAGGCAGTTCAACAATAACTCCCTTTTCAATAATGCGGACAATTTTTCCTTCTACTTCCGTACCAACTTTATACGCATTTGCAAATGCATCCCACGGATTGCTGTTTAATTGTTTATGACCGAGTGAAATACGGCGCTGATCAACATCTACGCCAAGAATTACAACATCAATCGAATCGCCTTTTTTCACAACTTCGCCGGGGTGGCGAATTTTCTTTGTCCAGCTTAAATCAGAAATGTGGATAAGTCCGTCAATTCCTTGCTCAAGTTCTACAAATACTCCAAAGTTTGTAAGATTGCGAACAATACCGATGTGCTTAGAATCAATTGGATATTTGATTAATAACGTTGACCATGGATCCGGTTCAAGTTGTTTAATTCCAAGCGAAATTTTCTTTGTTGCAACATCAAGCGAAAGAATAACTGCTTCAACAACTTGTCCCATTGAAACAACTTGTGAAGGATGTTTTACATGCTGAGTCCAGCTCATTTCCGAAATATGAATAAGACCTTCGATGCCTTTTTCAATTTCAATAAATGCGCCGTAATCGGTTAACGATACAACTTTTCCGCCAACTTTTGTTCCAACAGGATATTTTTCATCAATCTTTTCCCACGGATGCGGCTGGAGTTGTTTCATACCAAGAGAAATACGTTTCTTTTCTTGATCGAAATCGAGAACAACAACATTAACGGTTTGATCCAATTTCACAACTTCCGACGGATGGTTAATTCTTCCCCACGATAAATCGGTAATATGCACAAGTCCATCAACGCCGCCCAAATCAATAAACACACCGAAATCGGAAATTGCTTTAACAATTCCTTCAAGAATTTGTCCTTTTTCTAAACCTGCGAGAATTGCTTTACGTTGGTCGGCAAGTTCTTCTTCAACAAGAATTTTGTGGCTGACAACAATATTTTCTGAAGGATGATTTACTTTAACAACGCGAAAATCCATTTCTTTTCCTATGAGAGCGTCGAAATCGCGAACAGGTCGAACGTCAATTTGCGAGCCGGGAAGAAACGCATCAATTCCGAGAACATCTACAACAAGTCCTCCTTTAATTCTACGCATTATTTTCCCTTGAAGAATATCGCCGGACTCGTATGATTTGGTAACTTTTTCCCATACGCGCATAAAGTCCGCACGTTTGCGAGAAAGCACAAGCTGACCATCTTTATCCTCTACACTTTCAAGAAAAACTTCTATATCATCGCCGACTTTTAAATCTTTGATGTTTGGAAATTCGCCGATTGGTACTGTCCCTTCAGATTTGAAACCGATATCCAGCGCAACATCGTTTTCGCCAATATGGACAATTTTGCCGCGAACAATTTCACCTTGAGTAATTTTACCCATAGTGCCTTCATACATCGCAACAAGCTGTTTGTATTCATCTTCGGAATATGGTTTATCGTCAACGAATACATCTACTTCTTCTGACATTGAAACTCCTATGTTCTTAAAAATCAAGAACGCGCCGCATCACAACATGAAACCGACCAGTCATTACATCGGATGTTATATTATGAATTGGCAAAACATTTAGTTATTAGTTTAGTTTATTGAATGACTGTTAAAATTTTAATTGTATTTAGTTTCTATTACTATTTTTACACGTTCCATTAACCACTGCGGAGTTGATGTTGCGCCGCTTATTCCCACAGTATTTTTCCCGGCAAACCAAGAATCCTCCAGTTCAGATTCATTTTCTACAAAAAAGGTATTAGGATTTTCTGATTTGGCAATTTCATACAACACTTTGCCGTTAGAACTCATTTTTCCTGCAACAAAAATTATTACATCGTTTGATTTTGCAAATTCGCGCAATTTTTTGTCTCTGCCTGAAACCTGTCCGCAAATTGTATCTTTTGCGTGAAAATCTATCGCCATTTCTTCAAACGTACCAACTTCAAACTCCGCCTGAATTTTTTCTTTAATCGCATCTCGAATTGCGTAAAATGTTTCTTTATCCATTGTTGTTTGAGAAAACAACACGGTCTTTTTGGTAAAGTTCAACTTATCAATTTCAGCAACAGATTTAATTACAATTGCCGTATTGTTTGTATGACCGACAAGTCCGATAACTTCCGCGTGATCTTTTTTTCCGAAAATTACAATCTGATAATTTTTATCATAAAACTTTCTAATTCGCTCTTGCACCTTTGTAACTACCGGACAAGTTGCATCAATCACTTCAATTCCTAAATCTCGCATTTTGCGAAATGTTTCAGGCGGTTCGCCGTGTGCGCGAATTAAAACTTTTGCATCGGAAATTTTCGGCAAATCTTCGCGGCGGATTGTTCGCAATCCTTTTTCTTCTAAACGTTCAATTTCTACCGGATTGTGAATAATTTCGCCCAGCGAATATAATTTTTTATTTTCAGCAAGTTCGGCTTCTGCAATATCAACTGTTCGTACAACTCCCCAGCAAAAACCGGAATTGTTATCCACCACTACTTTCATCAGTCCTCACTCTGTGAATTCATTCTTGCTAATCCTTTTTCTACAATAAAATTTACTTGTTCGTCAATTGTTAAATTTGTTGTATCAAGTTCTATTGCATCTTCTGCTTTTTTCAACGGACTTGTTTCTCTCGACGAATCAATGCCGTCTCGTTCACGAATTTCTTTTTCCAATTCATCTACGGAAACTGAAATTCCTTTTTGTTCAAACTCTTTCATTCTCCGTTCAGCGCGGGAACGAGCATCGGCAATCATATAAATTTTCAATTCCGCTTGCGGGAAGACCACCGTTCCAATATCTCTTCCTTCAAGAACAATTCCGCCGTTTCTTCCCATCATACGCTGTTCCTGCACCATAAGAGTTCGAACAATTGGAACTGCGCTGACATTGCTGACAATATTTGTTACTTCAGGCAGGCGGATTTCATCGCTTACAATTTCGCCGTCAAGCAGCACATCAACTTTATTTGAATTATTTTTTTGCAAACTTACCGATGTTACGCCGACAAGTTTTGCAATTGATGTTTCGTCGAACTGAGAAATATTTGTACGCAAAACTTTAAGAGCCATTGCTCTGTACATTGCGCCTGTATCAATATGAAGATAACCTAATTTTGCCGCCACTAATTTTGCCGTAGTACTTTTACCCGAAGCTGCCGGCCCATCAATAGCTATAATTATTTTCTTCACATTGCAATTTTATTGTTAAAAAAGTTAATAAATATACTTATTTTTAAGCATTGAAACAATAATTCTACTACTATGAACCGTAAGTTAACACACGACGAAATATCGCAAAATCGTAAAAAAATTGAGGAAATTTCCAATTCAAATCGTAATCCAATTTACGCTTTAGCCGATAATATTAGAAGTTTATACAATGTCGGTTCAATTTTCAGAAGTTCGGATGGAGCATTATTAAATAAGCTATATTTAAGCGGTTTTACTCCATTTCCGCCGCGTAAAGAAATTGAAAAGACTGCGCTTGGCGCAACGCAAACAGTTCCGTGGGAATATTACAAAACTCCTGAAGAAGCGATAGCCGAGATTAAAAAACAAAACATTAAACTCTGCGTGGTAGAACAAACAACGCGAAGTATTCCATATTTTACTATTACAAAAAATGATTTTCCAATTTGTATTGCCGTAGGAAATGAAATAACCGGAGTTTCGAAAGAAATTATTGCACAAGCAGATTGCGCTGTTGAAATTCCGATGTTCGGACATAAACAATCGCTTAACGTGGCAGTTGCTTACGGAATTGTTTTGTATGATTTTTTGCGGATTCTTCATCAAACCCAGCAGAAGTAAAATAATCGCTTTTTTCCATTGTGTGAATTCTAATAACTCCTGCGCGTACGAGTGTAGTGAGTATCCGTGAAGCTCTTCGATAAGAAACATTTATCAATTCAGAATATTCCTGTACCGTAATTCGAGCGTTTCTTTCTAAAAAAGAAAAGAGACGTTTTTCGTTTTCACCAATTATTAACTTTAGACCTTCTTTGTTAGGACTTTCATCTCGCAAAACTTTTACAACTTCCTTGCTCGCGGTAACGGTATTATCATTTACGCGGATAAATACTTTTGAATCGCCGTCTTCATCTACAACGTAATGAGGTTTCTCGCGGCTTTCTTCAATGGTAACAACAATAATATCTTTATGTTTGTGTGGAACAATTTCAACTGCGCAATTAACGGGAGGCGCGCAAAAAATTTTTCCGGCAGTTTTAATTAAATCTAATTCTGTTTTTTCGCTGTCAATACCTGTAAGTGCGCCGTCGTCATCTACGCCGAAAAGAATTATTCCCCCTTTGGTATTTGCAAACGAAGAAATGGTTTTTGCTATTTTTTGCGGCGTTGAAACTTTACGTTTAAATTCAAGTTCAAATCCCTCCCCTTCTTCTATCAACAGTTTTACATCTCGAAGGTTCATACCTTACATTCCTCGTGCATTCATTCTATTCAGAATTATAGAAGCGCGCCGAAGAACGTATCGCGATAATACATTCGGCTGATGGCGCAGCGGACTTGGAATTACAGCCGCCATTTGCGCTGCTTCTTGCGCGCTTAATTCGGAAGCGGCTTTAGTAAAATATTTCCGCGAAGCCGCTTCTACGCCAAAAATTCCATTCCCCCATTCAATAACATTCAAATATATTTCTAAAATTCTTCTTTTAGAAAGCAGACGCTCCAGCCGAATTGTAATTACAAGTTCTTTAATTTTTCTAATTGGATCTTTTGAGGTAGTTAAATATAAATTTTTTGCAAGTTGTTGAGAAATTGTACTGCCGCCTCGAGCGGCTTTTCCTTTTTCAAGATTTTTTTCAATCGATTCTCCAAGTTCATACCAATCTACGCCCTCGTGTTCAAAAAAACGTCCGTCTTCGGAAACAATTACAGCATTGACGAGATTGCGGGAAATTTTTTTATAGGGAATCCATTTTTGATTGATAGAAAATTCTTTTCCTGTTGAATTAGCTTCAGCAATTCGCTGCCGCATGAGCGCAGTTGTTTCAGGATTTGATTTACGTAAAGAAATTAAACTATTGTTTGGAAGCGCAAGATATTGCAGAAAAAAAATAAAAAAAATTACGCTGAATATCGCTCTCACTTTATGAGTTACAGCCCAGCGATTCCACAACGCTGCTTTATTGAACAACCAAAATTTAAAATACAGAAATAATTCTTTCATCGGTTAACTGAATCAAGATAATTTTGAAGTAAAATAACGGCGGCGATTTCATCAACTTTCCCTTTGCTGCTTCGGCGCTTTTTTTTCGATGTGCCTAGTTCGCGTATTGTTTGCAGTGCAATTACAGAAGTAAAACGCTCGTCATACGCAACAATTTCAATTTCTGTTTTAGAACGCAGCAAAGAAATAAATTGTTCTACTTCTTCCGCTTTGCTTCCAATTTCACCTTTAAGCGTGAGCGGAAAACCAACGACTATTTTTTGAACGTTCGATTCAAATAGTATCTGCAAAATTTTGTCAATCGAGCGTTCATTGTTTTCTATTGTAGTAATACCGCTTGCAATAATTTTTAACGGATCGCTCAGCGAAAGTCCAATTCTCACTGAACCATAATCAATACCTAAAATGCGGGAGTAGTCATTCATCTAACCGCTCAACTTTTTTTACATTTTTAACTCTCCGCAGACGTTCCATAATATTCATTAAATGTTCGGTGTGTTTTACATAAACAATAAAATGTCCGTCAAAAAACGAATCTTTTGTGTTAATATTTACGCTTCTAATGCTAGTATTTTCAAAACCTGAAATTGCATTTGTTACATCGTTTAATAAACCTGTTCTGTCGTCGCCAGAAATTCTTATACCGGCAATAAAATCAGAATTTGACGTTTCAGGCCACGAAACATGAACAATTCTATCTTCACTGTTAGCAAGCATTGATGCAACATTTTTGCAATCGCGGCGGTGAATTTTAACTCCTTCGCCGGTTGTAACATAGCCGACAATTTCATCGCCGGGAATTGGATTGCAGCACTTAGCATAATTGTGCATAAAATTATCTTTGCTGCCAAAGATTGAAATGCCGCCTGTTATTCCGCGTGCAGTTTCAACAAATTTATTAAAGAGCGATGATGAGTCAACCGATTTATTGGAAACTCCTTCGCCGGAACGGACGGAATCGGTCAGTTCTGCAACAAAAAAATCAGTATCAACTAATTCATTTCTTAATGCCAGAAAAAATGCCGCGCTATTATCAAAGCGTTTTGTATGCAGATATTTTTGCAGGTCGTCGTCGTTAATGTGAAGTTTCGCTTTTTTAACTTTCTTTTCCCAAATCTCTCTCCCTTCGTCTGTAAGTTTGCGCTGCTCTTCTTTAATATACCGGCGGATGTGAGATTTTGCTTTGTGTGTAATTGCAAACTTCTCCCAGTCTGGATTCGGCGTTTGTTTTTTAGAAGTAATAATTTCTACTTGATCGCCGCTTCGCAGAATAGTGTTGAGAGGAACAATTCTGCCGTTAACTTTTGCGCCGATAGTATGATAACCGACATTCGAATGGATTTCAAAAGCAAAATCAATTGCCGTAGCGCCTTTGGGAAGAATTTTTAAATCTCCTTTTGGAGTAAAAATATATATTTCATCTTGATACAAGTTGAGTTTGAAACTTTCAAGCAATTCTTTGGATGAGACCTCGTCCGTTTTTTGTTCAAACATCTCCCGAACCCAATTGATCCAGTTTTCCAGTTCTTTATCAAGCGGCGCTGATGTTCCGCTTTCTTTGTAATACCAATGTGCGGCAACGCCTCGCTCTGCAATTTCGTGCATATTCCGCGTACGAATTTGCACTTCAACCATTTTTCCTTCGGGTCCCACAACAGTTGTATGAAGAG
>CAYXEE010000010.1:0-17852 GCA_964463935.1 uncultured Chitinophagaceae bacterium
AAACATCAGAATCTGCATTTTACCGCTTACGCTTTGAATAAGTTCTTTTATATCATTTTCTTGAAACGGATGAACTATCTCTTGCTGTGAAAACTCTGTGCTTTCAGAAAAAATATTTCTGAGCGCAACAGCAAACTGTATAAGCGATACCGCTTTGGCATATTCCTGCTGTTTTTTTAATTGACATGATAATTGAGAAAGAACATCCGGTATGCGCTCGTTTCCATGCAGCGCGCAGCGTAAAAATTCTTCCATTGTTTCGTTGCACATAATCGGCAGATGCAAATGCGGTTCGGTTAACGCCGGAACAATGTACGTTTCTCCAAAGCGGTCGAATTCAATAAAATTATTCAACGATTGTATGGTTATTTTAATATTGCGCAGAATTTTTCCAAGCGATGAATCGTACTCGTAATACATTCGGAAAACGCCTTGATTCACTTTCGAAAACACTAATCTCCGCAAATGGTCGGCAAGTTCTTCGTTAGAAAGCGAGTCGTAAGAAAGGGAATAAAAATATGCCTTTAGTTGAATTGCCGAGTTATGTTCATCCAGACGGAAAAGTTCTGCAATACAGTCATATCCGATATCGTGAACATCCAAATCGAGCATGGAAAGATTTAACTTTCCTGAAGAAACTTTTTTCTTTAATAGAGAAATAGAAAATGAATGAGCCAGCGCAACAACAGAGTTCAACTGCCGCTGTGTATGCGTGCCGCTCATTAGTGCGGAGAGATTTTCACGAAGCGTTGCTGTATGTTGTTGTATTGTGAACAAGGTTATGGAAACAATGCTTGTATGGCTTGAAGAATATCCTCTTTGAAAAAATCATCAACGTGAATAATAGTTTCTTCTAAGCGCGTCATAATAATGGAGTTGAAAGACGAAGAAATAACAGCCGGCGTTCAATCTCTTCTTGCAGTTCGGCTTCGCGCAATAGTTCACGAACAGAAGAATCTACGGGTAACGCTAAAACATCATCTATAAATTGGAAAAAACTTTCGAGAGAATTTTTTTGCAAAGCACGTTCGCTTAAACGTTTGTTTTCCAATGCGCCCAATGTTTCATATTGTTTTTTGAACGCGCTGTATTCGGCAATATTTTCAAATAGTTTCATTGCCACAATATACAATTTGCTTGCTAAACAGGCAAAAACAACATTATACCTTTCGCCTTTTTTGTTTATATTTACACTGTACAAATCTTGGAGAAAACAGATGTCAAAATCACGCATTATTACAGCGCCGCGCGGAACAACCATTTCCGCAAAGGGATGGATTCAAGAAGCCGCACTGCGAATGTTAATGAATAATCTCGATTCTGAGGTTGCGGAAAAACCGCAGGAACTTGTAGTGTACGGCGGAACAGGAAAAGCGGCGCGCAATTGGAAATGTTTCGACTCTATTATAGATGCTTTAAAAAAATTAGAAAACAACGAAACACTTCTTATTCAATCCGGCAAACCGGTCGGAATTTTTACAACGCATGAAAACGCGCCGCGCGTTCTTATTTCTAATTCTATGCTCGTTCCAAAATGGGCAACGTGGGATGAGTTTCGCCGTCTTGAAGCGCTCGGATTAACAATGTACGGACAAATGACGGCGGGAAGCTGGATTTACATCGGCTCGCAGGGAATTTTGCAGGGAACGTACGAAACATTTGCCGAAGCGGCGCGCCGGCATTTTTCCGCCAAAGGCGGAGACGGAACGCTTGCAGGAAAATTTCTTCTCACCGCAGGGCTCGGCGGAATGGGAGGCGCACAGCCGCTTGCCGCAACTATGAACGGCGCGGCATGTCTTGCCGTTGAAGTTGATGAATCACGAATTGAAAAACGAATTGCAACAAAATATTTAGATGTCGCAACAAATAATCTTAACGATGCGCTGGAAATGATTCGCGCGGCAAAAGAAAATAAGCAGGCGCTTTCCGTTGGATTGCTTGGCAACGCGGCGGAAATTATTCCGCAGATTGCGCGCGGAAAATTTTTACCGGATATTGTTACAGACCAAACTTCAGCGCACGATACGCTGAATGGGTATGTTCCATCGGGAATGACATTTGAAAAAGCGATGGAACTGCGAAAGAAAAATCCGAAAAAATATGTTGAACTCTCCCGCGCTTCCATTGCAGAACATGTAAAAGGTCTGCTTCTCTTAAAAAAGAAAGGAAAAATTGTTTTCGATTACGGCAACAATATTCGCGGCGAAGCATTTTCCTTCGGCGTAAAGAATGCGTTTGATATTCCGGGATTTGTACCGGAATATATTCGTCCGTTGTTCTGCGACGGCAAAGGACCGTTTCGCTGGGTTGCGCTTTCCGGCGATGCGGAAGATATTTACAGAACAGACCGCGCAGTAATTGAAACTTTTCCTGAAAACAAACAATTACGAAATTGGATTGAGAAAGCGCAAAAGCAGATTGCGTTTCAAGGATTGCCGGCGCGCATTTGCTGGCTCGGTTACGGCGAACGCGCGAAGATGGGAAAAATTTTTAATCAACTTGTGCGCAACGGCGAAGTGAAAGCGCCGATTGTTATCGGACGCGACCATTTAGATTGCGGAAGCGTCGCTTCGCCAAACCGCGAAACTGAAAAAATGAAAGATGGCAGCGACGCCATTGCAGATTGGCCTATTCTCGGAGCAATGTTAAATTCTGCCGGCGGCGCAAGCTGGGTAAGCGTTCATCACGGCGGCGGAGTGGGAATTGGAAATTCCATTCACAACGGAATGGTGATTGTGTGCGATGGAACAAAAGAAGCGGACGAACGGTTAGAGCGAGTGTTAACGTACGATCCCGGAATGGGAATTCTTCGCCACGCCGATGCCGGTTATGAAAGAGCAGTAAAAAATGCAGCACAATGGAATGTAAACATACCGATGCTGGAGAAATAACGCCGTGAATAATTCTACAAATGAAAAAAAAATGTTTAATCTAAAAGAAATGCGCACAGCAATTTTCGGGTTTTCAATTGCGGTGCTTATTCTTGCCGCGCTCGGATTTTTTACTTTTCGCACAATTTTGTCGGTTACTGAAAATTACGAAACCATTGTCCGTTCGTACGAACGAAATGACGACCTTGAAGAATTGCGCGCGCTTATTCTAAAAAACCAAAACGAACTGCGGTTGTATTATATCACTTCGGACAGCGTGTATTTTTCCAATTACCAAACAGGCAAAGATTCGCTGCATCAACTATTTAAGAAAATAACAGAAAACTTCGGCGATGAAAGCCGCGCGCACAACGCGCTTAATTCCGCGCAAACGCTGATGAAAAAACGAGAAAAATTTAACGCTAACAAGATCTCCGCTTTCCGCTCCGCCGATTTTTTAACTGCTGAAAAATTGTTTCCTTCAACCCAAAGCCATTTAATTTTAAAATCGTTTGACGAACAAATTTCCGCAATTCAAAATGAAGAAAAAGAATTATTGACTCAAAAAAACAGCGATACGCGCCGGCGCGCGCTGCAAATGCTTCTGTTTATTGTTTTTGGAGGAATTGCCAGCACGCTTCTTTTAATTGTTATTTTCAATCTGTTTGCCAAGCGAATACGCGAAAAAGCAAATTCCGAAAAAGCAATCCGCGACAGCGAGCAACGGTTAATGGAATTTTTGGAAACTGTACCCGCCGGAATTTACATTCTTACCGCCGATGGAAAACCATTTTATGCAAATGAAGAAGCAAAACGAATTTTAGGAAATGGAATTCTGCCGAATGCGAGCAGTGAAAATTTATCGGACGTGTATCAGGCGCACATACAGGGAACGTCGGTGCTGTATCCCAGCGAACTGCTTCCTATTGTTCGCGCATTGAAAGGAGAGCGCAGCGCAATTTCCGATGTTGAAGTGTGGAGACGGGATAAAATTGTTCCGCTGTATGTTACCGGCGCGCCGATTTTAAATTCAGACGGAAAGCTGCAATATGCTTTGGCGGCATTTGTAGATATTTCAGAACAAAAACTTGCAGAGCAAAAACTTGCTGAAAGCGAAGAGCGTTACCGCCAAATAATTGAAAGCGCAACGGATATTATTTACCGCACGAATTCACGCGGAAATATTACGTACGCAAATCCTGTGGGATTGAGAATTTTCGGCTACAATGAAGAAGAAGCAATGGGATTGCATTACACCGCGTTTGTAACCGACGGCGAAAAATCTGACACACAGCGATTTTATTTGCGGCAGGCAATAAGCAAAACTCCCAATTCATATTATGAATTTACGGCAAAAACAAAAAACGGCAAAAAAATAATTCTCGGACAAAATGTTCAATTATTATTTGATGGAGATCGCGTTGCCGGATTTTTAGCGGTTGCACGCGATATTACAGAGCAGAAAAAAGCCGAAGAAAAACTTGCAACACAACAAGCGCAACTGAACACGGTTATTAGCACTGTTGATGAAGGAATTACATTAAGCGATGAAACGGGAGCATTTGAAATTTTTAATCTCAAAATGGAAGAACTTACCGGCTACACTTTTAGCGAAGTAATTGCCGCCAAAGAATTTACCAAACTTATTTATCCCGATCCGCTGGTACAAAAAGAAGGATTGGACAGATTAAACATTGTATTAGAGCAAGGTTTTATAGAAAATGTAGAAACCGCTATTAAAACTAAAAGCGGAGAAATGCGCACGCTGCTTGTTTCTACGCGTATTGTGAAAGTAAAAAATAAAACAATGTTTTTAAGCGCGTATAGAGATATTACTACGCGGAAAAAAGCGGAAGAAGAATTGTTCAAAGCAAAAGAAGAAGCGGAAGCGGCAACCGTTGCAAAATCGCAGTTTCTTGCAACTATGAGCCACGAAATCCGCACGCCGATGAACGGCGTAATCGGTATGACGGATTTATTGCTGCAAACTGAACTAACGCAGGAACAAAAAGAATTTACAGATACAATCCGCATCAGCGGCGAAACATTGCTTACGCTGATTAACGACATTCTCGATTTTTCTAAAATAGAATCGGGCAAACTTGAATTAGAAGAACGCCCTGTTGAAACAGAAAAATTAATTGAAGAAACATTTGATCTTGTTGCTCGCCGCGCAGTGGATAAAGGAATTGATTTGCTCTATTTCGTCGAACCGGAAATTCCTCAGTACATTATCGGCGACCCGACTCGATTGAGACAGATTCTGCTGAATCTTGTGAACAACGCAATTAAATTTACGCATCACGGCGAAGTGTATGTTCGCGTGAAACTTCTTTCTCAAGGATTGCGAACTATCGAACTGCAATTCGACGTAAAAGATACGGGCATCGGAATTCCGAAAGAAAAATCGGATAAATTATTTCAAGCATTTTCGCAGGTTGATGCGTCCACAACTCGAAAATACGGCGGCACGGGACTCGGGCTTGCAATTTCTAAACGTTTGGCAGAATTGATGAACGGAACAATCGGCGTAGAAAGCGAAGAAGGAGTCGGTTCAACATTCAGCTTCACTATTACCGCAGGCGTTACGGATACGTCGCAGCAGCTTCCGCCCCGCCGTTACGTGCAGGGAAAGCAGCCGGAACTTGTCGGCAAGCGCGTGTTGATTGTTGATGATAACAAAACAAATATCACTATTCTTACAATTCAATGCGAGCATTGGGGAATGATTCCGCGCGCCACAACATCGCCGAATGAAGCCCTCTCGTGGATTACGGCAAACGATCCGTTTGATATTGCAATAGTAGATTTTCACATGGCAGAAATGAGCGGCGTTTCACTCGCAAAACAAATTCGTACATACCGCGGAAAAGCGGCGCTTCCGATTGTTTTATTTTCTTCTTCTGTAAAACATGAACTTCCCCGCGAAGAAAAAGAATTATTTGCGGCAATTTTAACGAAACCGATTAAACAAGCGCAGATGTATGAAGCAATTCTCGGCGTCTTATCAAACGGAACTAAAATCAAATATTCTTCTACTACGCAGGAAACGGTACAAACAGAAAAAATTGCAGAAATCTATCCGCTTTCTATTCTTGTTGCAGAAGATAATCTTGTCAATCAAAAATTAGCGGCGCGCTTATTGCAGCAGCTCGGATACTCTGCCGATATTGCTTCGAACGGAAAAATTGCGTGTGAAATGATTCAGCAGAAACACTACAATCTTATTTTTATGGATGTTCATATGCCGGAGATGGACGGCTTGGAAGCGACTCGCTTTATTGTAAATATCTTTCCTTCCGAAAAACGCCCGAAAATTATCGCTCTCACCGCCGATGCAATGTCCGGCGATAAAGAAAAATGTATTGATGCGGGAATGGATGATTATATGAGCAAGCCGGTGCGTCTTGATGCGCTGAAAACAATGCTGCTCTACTTCGGAAAACTTATCAATCAACCGGCGGTAAGCAGAGACGCCGGCGAGCGCAAGGATTCTATTCGAATACGCGTAAAAGAAATTCAAGAACAGACGGGAGATGATTTTGTAAAGGAACTGCTTGATTCCGTTTTAACGCAGGTAAGCGAGGCGGTTACGTCATTGCAAGCATCAATCCGCACAAGTCAGCACGAATTTGTCGAGCAGCACGCTCATAAATTGCGCGGAACAGCGCTTAACGTAGGCGCAAAACGCCTTGCAAATGTCTGCCGCGTTATTGAAGAATCTGCGCTTCAGCAGAAAAAAATTTCTGTTGAAACAACCGAAGAACTTGCCGATGAAATTACTATGATGCTCTCTCACGTTCGCGATATTTTGGATGAACTTTCATAGCCGGCATATCGGATTGTGCGCAGAATGTATTTTTCACGCCGTTGTGCGCTCGAAACGAAAACAGGAATTTCATTTGTGCGAAAAATCTAAAACGGAAAAATTATTTCCGAAATATCCGCGTCTGCCCGTACAAAATTGCAACGGGTTTGAATTGAAGAAGTGAATAACTTGTGCTAGATTGAGTCCGCCTGGCAGGTGGACTCAATCAAACTATCCATAAAAAATTTATGAATCTGCGTTTTATTCTAACAACCGTTCTGCAATTGCATCGCAAAGAACATAACCTTTGCCGGTAAGCGTAATAAGCGAATCAGAAACGAGTAACAAATTTTGATTCTTATATACGGTCAGTATTTTATTATGGGAAGCAAGCAGATCAACTCCAAATTCTTTCTTCACAACATCTAAGCGGATCCCTCCGCTTCGCAGACCGAGAAATATCTCTTCATTCAACAATGTTTTGCGGTCAACAATTTCACTTCCTGAAAGAGGAAATTTTCCCGCCTCGATTGATTCGCAATATCCCTGAATATTTCTTGCATTCCACCAGCGCTTGCCTTCCGATTTTTCTTTTCTCCAAAACGAATGCGCCGACGGACCGAAGCCGAGATAATTTTCGTGATTCCAATAATTTTTATTGTGCAGCGATTCAAAACCGGGAAGCGCATAGTTGGAAATCTCATACTGTTGAAATCCGTTTTGCAAAAGAATTTCCATCGTTGTTTCAAAAATTTCTGCATCGGTTTCTTCCGGCAGCGGCGCGACAATTTTATTTTTCACCATTACTGAAAGCGGCGTGTTTTCTTCAACAATTAAGCTGTATGCAGAAATATGTTTTGGCTTCAATGCAATCGCGCGTAAGAGCGTCTCTTTCCATTTTTCTGCCGTCTGATTCGGCAGAGAAAAAATTAAATCGCAGCTTACATTTTCAAAACCGGCTTCATACGCATTTTCTATTGCCCTCTCCGCTTCTTCAGCATTGTGAATTCGGCTTAAAAATTCCAATTCATCTTTGTGAAATGATTGAATACCAAAACTCATGCGATTGAATCCTGCATTTTTATAGCCGCGCAGTTTTTCAACATCAACGGTTCCGGGATTCGCCTCGCTTGTTATTTCTGCGTTGGAAGCAATGCGAAATGTTTTATGGAGAAGCGACAGCAATTCATCCATTTGTTTCGGCGAAAGAAGCGTCGGCGTTCCTCCGCCGAAAAATATTGTTTCAAAAGTTTCTTTGTTTGCAAATTCTTCGCCGCGCATTGTAATTTCTTTTTTTAATGCAGAAAGAAAGCGCTCTTTTGAATCCATATTTTCAATGGAATAAAAATCGCAATAGATACACTTGCGTTCACAATACGGAATATGTAAATAGAGAGAAGCCACAAACAATGAATAACTGAAGTTACGCATATGGTCATGCTGAGCGAGGCACGCTTAAGTTTATACGATCATCCTTCGGCGCATCCTTCAAAAAACGAAGGATTTGCTCAGGATGACCGTAATTTTTTGTGCCGAGTCGAAGCATTTTTTGATTTTGCGTAACTTCAGTAAATAATTTAAAATTATGAATTATGAATTCCACCTTGCATCGTTGCGCGATACGATTTAATGTATTTTTTTTCCAATTCGGTTCCAGCGAATTCCTACTTTACTTTTGGAGAAATAAATTAGCGCGGCTTGTCCAATCACATTTTCCACAGGAAGCATTCCCCACTCGCGGCTGTCGTAACTTTCCAAAAGATTATCGCCAAGCACAAAAATATGATTTTTCGGAACAACAATAGAATTGAATGATTCTGTAAAGTTTAGATAATTTTTTTGAAATTCCTGCCCGTTCACTTGTAAAATTCCGTTGTTCATTTCAACCGTATCGCCGGCAATGCCTACGCACCGTTTTATAAGCGCGGTTCCATTTGTAACATATTCATCCGATTGATTGGGAAAATGAAAAGCGATGACATCTCCGCGATGAATTTCTTTTAATTTAAAATTGTAAATAAATTTATTTACAAAAAGAAAATCCCCGGGAAGTAATTCGGGTTTCATTGAAGCGCTTGGAATTTTATACGCCTCAATCACGCATCCCTTTAAAAACAACGCCGCGACAATTGTTGCAGCTATAATTGCAAAAATGTCGCGGAGTTTTTTTTTCATACGCTGCTGTAATTATGAACAGAATTTATGAATGATAAAAAATATCAATCAATCAATTTTCCAATTCTGTTAAAGCGCACCGATGCAAGTTTTCCAAAAACATTATAGAGCGGTAAATTTGAATCCCATGACCAATAGACGAACATCGGCGTTCCGACAATATTTTCTTCAGGGATAAATCCCCAATAGCGGCTGTCCAAACTATTATCGCGATGGTCCCCCATTCCGAACATATAATTTTGTTTAACAATATATTTTGTCGTCTGTTTACCATCTATTGATATTACTCCATCATTGGAAAACCTGGGAAGATGTCCTTCGCGTTTGATGAATGTTTCCCACATTCTATAATTTTCAGAAGTAAGATTTATTTCCATTCCTTTTTTCGGAATAACAATTGGTCCATAATTATCTTCGTTAAACGGCGCAGACGGGGGGAAAATTCTATCATCCACATACGAAGGAGGGAGTATTCGCGGATTATCTATTTGTCCGTGTCGCGGAAGCGGAATCGGTTTGCCGTTGACATATACTACGCGATTAACAATTTGCAGCGTATCTCCGGCAAGAGCCATACAGCGTTTTAAATAAAACGTAAACATTTCAGGATTTACTTCTTCTCGCATTCCCGGAAATTCAAACACAATAACATCGCCCCGCTCTACTTGTTTGAATGCGGGAAGACGAAACCACGGCAGGCGAACATCTGTGAACATAATATTGCGCGGCGATGTTCCGCCGTAAATAAATTTGTTTACCATTAAAAAATCGCCGGTCATCACTTCGTTTTCCATAGAGCCGGTCGGCACCATAAACGATGCGATAACAAAGTTATTCAACAGTAAAAATCCGCCAAACACAATTGCAAATTCTTTTACTTGAAAGATCACTTTTTCTTTGAATGTTTTCGGTTTTTGTTCTGCTTGTTCTTCTTGTTTTGCCATAGTTTAAAATCCGATTGGATGTTTTGGTTTCTGTTCTTCTTTCATTAACAATCGTATCGCTTCAAATACAATCTTAAAATTTTCATCATATTTCTTTTCCAGCTGGTTCAATTTTTTTTCTAATTCTTTGTGTGAAGAGAGCCATTGCCGCAGTTTTACAAACGTACGCATAATTTCAATATTTACTTCTATTGCACGTTTGCTGTTAAGGATTCCCGAAAGCATTGCAACACCTTGTTCCGTGAATGCAAATGGTTTGTAACGCGAACCACCCCAACTTGAGGTGCCAAATTGGTACCTCAAGTTTTTCTGTTCCTCGTTAGTTAATTCAAACATAAAATCCACAGGGAATCTATCTATATTTCTTTTAACTGCGCGTTTAAGTTGTTTCACTTCCACGCCGTAGAGCATTGCTAAATCAGCATCGAGAATTACTTTTTCTCCGCGAATGAAGTGAATTTGCGAAACAATGTTTTCTGATTTTGTTATGGAGGAACTCAACGAAATTGCTCTTTACAATTATAAATTATCAATTTGTAATTTTTCATTGCTTTTACTCATCGCCCATTTGCAACACCGCTAAAAATGCTTCTTGCGGAAGTTCAACTCTGCCCACTTGTTTCATACGCTTCTTTCCTTCTTTTTGTTTCTCGAGAAGTTTGCGTTTGCGGGAAATATCGCCGCCGTAACATTTTGCAAGTACATTCTTTCGCATTGCAGAAACCGTTGTTCGCGCAATAATCTTGCTGCCGATTGCCGCTTGAATTGCAACTTCAAACATTTGGCGCGGAATAAGTTCTTTTAATTTTGAACAGAGTTTCTTTCCCATTTCAAAAGATTTGTCGCGATGTACAATTGTTGAAAGCGCATCAACCGGTTCGCCGTTCAAAAGAATATCAAGTTTCACTAAATCAGATTCGCGGTAATCAAGATATTCATAATCAAGCGACGCATAGCCGCGCGTCAGCGATTTTAATTTATCGTAGAAATCAAAAATAATTTCTGAAAGAGGAAATTCGTACGAAACGTCGGCGCGCGTCGGATCCAGATAACTTGTATTTTTCCAAATGCCGCGGCGGTCGGTTGCTAATTTCATTATATTGCCGATGTATTCAGTCGGCGTAATAATCTGCGCCTTAATATACGGCTCTTCAACGTGCTCAATCTTTGAAGGGTCGGGCATATCGGCAGGATTATCAACTGTAATTGTTTCGCCTGTCATACGAATTACGCGAAACTCAACGTTGGGAACGGTGGTGATAAGCGATTGATTAAATTCGCGCTCTAATCGTTCTTGAATAATTTCCATGTGAAGCAAGCCGAGAAATCCGCAGCGAAAACCAAAACCGAGCGCGCCGGAAGTTTCTGGAACATACATCAGCGAAGAATCGTTGAGCGAAAGTTTTTCCAGCGATTCGCGCAATTCCTGAAAATCATCGCTGTTCGTTGGATATAATCCGCTGAACACCATCGGCTTAACTTCTTTGTATCCGCTGAGCGCTTCTGTTGCGCCATGATACTGCAGCGTAATCGTATCGCCGACTTTTGTATCGCGCACATTTTTCAATCCGGCTATAACATAACCGACATTTCCGGCAGAAATTTCTCCCGTGCGATGCTGCTTCATATACAACACGCCGCACTCTTCAACTTCTGCTAAAGTTTTATTGTTAATGAAACGAATTTTATCTTTTTCTTTTAAAACGCCGTCAACAACGCGCACATACGCAACCGCCCCGCGATACGCATCAAACTTTGAATCGAAAACAAGCGCGCGCAGCGGTTTTGTCGGATCGCCTTTCGGCGGAGGAATTCGTTCTACAATTGCTTCAAGAATTTCTTCAATTCCAATTCCTGCTTTTGCGCTTGCCGGAATCATCTCTTCTTCTTTGCATCCGAGAAGTCCAATAACTTCCTGCTTTACCGTATCAATCATTGTTGATGCGGAAGGAAGATCAATTTTGTTCAGCACGGGAATAATTTCCAGTCCCGCGTCAATTGCCATATACAAATTGCTGATAGTTTGCGCTTCTACGCCTTGCGATGCATCGACAACTAAAATTGCTCCTTCGCAAGCGGCGAGCGAGCGGGAAACTTCATACGTAAAATCGACATGACCCGGAGTATCAATAAGATTGAACGTATATGTTTCGCCGTTCTTTGCTTTGTAATTCATTTGAATGGCGTGAAGTTTAATGGTAATACCGCGCTCTTGTTCCAAATCCATATCATCAAGAACTTGGTTCACAACAAGGTCGCGCTTGGTAATTCTTCCCGTGTATTCCAAAAGCCGGTCTGCCAGCGTGGATTTTCCGTGGTCAATATGAGCGATAATGCAGAAATTTCTAATATTATTCATTGTTTGCTTCTAAAATACATAAACGGATGAAGGATGAAATGAATGTTTCATATTTCATCCCTCATCCTTCCTAATTTCAAAAAAAATCCCGCCGAAAAACTGTGGCGGCGGGTCATTTTCTGCATCAAAATACTAATAATAGAAAGGAAGTGCAAGGAAGGAGTTTTTATTGTTCGATTACAGAGTTTTTATTGTTTATTCAACATTTACAATAGTTTCATCACCTGCAATATTTCTTACTTTTAAACGTAAAGGTTCTTTTTCGCAAACTATTTTAGCGTTCCAAAATTGTTTTGTTTTTTTCCCATCTTCAATTACATAACCATATTTATCAATCTTTATTTCTTTGTCGCTTTTCCAAACACCCTCTTTATTTGTACAGTCAATACTAATTAACTCTATTAACTCTAAGCCTTCTTTGCTTATTTCTATCGGAACAAACTTTTTTTTCTTTTTTGGTCCCGGTTCTTCACTTTCAATCTCTTCATCGGCTGTTAATTGTGATGTTTGTAATTTCCCTTTTTGATTAAATTCATCAATTCTTTGACGCAATCGATCGCTAATAAACTTTTTAATTGTTATTTCTGAGTTTTCTTTACGCTTTTTGACTGTAAAATCTACAACATCTTCTACCACAACATCATCTAGAATTTCTTTAAGATCACGCAATTCTACTTCTATTTCCGTGTTGTTTTGGTCTGAGATAAACTTTATAATTTCATCTTTATCATCAATATCAATATAGCATGCTATTACTTTTTTTACATTTGTCAATTCCGGTAGTTCTTGGTTAATAAGTTGATTTGCTGTAACCTTATCAAAGATTTTTTGTGTATGATCTAATAAATTTGGGACATATACAGGAATTGCACTTTGTTTACTATTTGTAATTACTCCAAACCAAAAATTTGATAGTCCACTGGTTGTGCGCTGCAAACCAGGAATAAGGGTGGCAAGCTTATCCATTGTTTGTTGGGGATTACGAAAAAGAGCTACACCATCTTTAATTTCATAAATATCAAATTCAGCTTTTGTCGAGATAAGATGGTCGCGTGTTGTTTGTATGCTGTTAACGCCAATATCGACATGAATAAAATTCCGCTTTAAATCATTTGAAACTTTAGCCGTTATTCCGCTTCCACCAAAAAAATCCGCAACAATATTATTCTCGTTACTTGCAGCCTTTAATATTCTTTCAATTAACTTATAAGGTTTTGCAGTTGAATAACCAATATTTTTTATACCTGTAGCATCAATACCAATATTCCACACATCGTATTCACCCACTCCCGATTTTTTATATGTCTTTACATCTTCACCTCTTGGGTTTCTATTCCAATAATACCATTTTTTTTTCTCTTCATCCCATTCAGAAAATCTTTCCTCTTGTTCTTTGGTATAAGGAATAGCAACTGCATCAAAGTTAAATACCCATTCCTCATTTTTTGAATACCAAAATATTGTATCGTGTTTACGATTAAACTGTGTTGAGGGATCACTCCCGCTCGGATACCACCAAATAATTTCATTTCTGAAATAACTTTCTCCAAAGATTTCATCCAGCAATATTTTTATATAAGCACCCATATGCCAATCAAGATGAACAAAGATTGAAGAAGTTTCATTCATTATGCTTTTGATGGCCAATAAATTCTCATACATCCAATTTAGATATGCTTCTTTATTCCAAATATCGCCGTACATTTTTTCTTCAAATGCTTTAACTTCTTCAAACTCCATTTCTTCTGTTGCTTTTTTTATGGCTTCGGCTATTTTGGGGTTTCGCCTTATATAAATTTTTTTGGCATAATCTGCACCGCTGGCGAAAGGAGGGTCAATATATACTAAATCAACTTTAATACCTTTTTCTCTAAGATATGCGCAGGCAGAAATACATTCGCCGCGGATAAGCATATTCTTTGAATTACTGCCAACAGATTCAATTTTCTCTACTTCATAGTACGGCATTCCGCGTTCAATGCTTTTCTGTAAAGCGTGGTCGGAATTTGAATATTTTAATTTACGAGTTCGGGTAAAATTGCGAAGAATCGCTTGCCCCTGCACTGCATCAGGATAAAAAGGAACGTATTTAATAGGCATAATTTTTAATTAAAAAATTCAACAAGTGTATTATTTATCAATTCGAGTTTTTTACTATCATCAAGTTGTTCGGGAATATAGCTAAATTCAAATCGTTTATATCCGAATTTTTCTTCATTCAAACGTAAAAATTCAGAAGAAACATAATCCTTTTTCAATAAGAAGGTTTTATCGTACTGAAAACCTTTCCCTTTTATTTCTACTATAAGAATTTTGTAAAGTTGTTTCTTTTTTCTTTGTACCAGTAAAAAATCCGGTGTGTACTTTCCGATTGATTTCCAAAACTTACCATTTTTCCCAAAGCACTGAATAACAAAATTTGTTAAACCTCTCTCGCCATTATAATAAATTTCCAGATTGCGTTGCTTAAACTCTTTTAGGGTAAGAATGTGTTCAAGAATATTTTTTTCTAAACCGCTTTGCACAAAATTATAAGGAAGATAATGAAACGTCAAATTTTTTGATTTTACAGCATTTGATAGCGCTTGCGGTTGGTTTGGAATCAATAATCCTTGCTTTTCTATGGCTTCTTTTATCGTACGGTTTACTTCTTCTAAAGCATTTTCTAATTCATCAATTGTTTTTGAATCATTATCAGCTGAAAGAATGGCTTTTACGTCAAATTCAGATGGATATAATTTTTCATTTTTCTCAATCGGTGTTAATTTTTCAATAATCAATAACTCAGTTTCTTTGTGTATAACCTCTTGTTTTGTTCCTATATCCCGCTTTATCCAAAAGGCTATTCGCACTTCAGAATTAACAGGTTTAATATCAAACTGGTTATTGAAATATAATTGATCATCCTTTTTAAAAGTACAAGCTTTAAAAATCTCAGTTAATATTTCATTATGTTTTTCAAGATCGTTAATGTGTAATGAACCACAACTTCCTTTCGCAACATCCAACAGCCAATGATAATAGTGAGCATTATTTGTACCGTAAGCCCCAACTACTTCGGTTTCGCTTACTTCGGTTAAATTTTCTACGGTTTTAATAGTGCTAGAATTTTTAAATCTCTTAATTGAATGTAGTAATTTTTTTAATTTTATTTCGGTATTTGCTTCATCTTCATACAAAGTAGTTGTATAGCCTACCTTCATTTGATAAAAATCTATTGGAGGAAGTTGCAATTGTTCTACTCTCGGAAATCTTTGAACAAATTCAACTGCGTTTTCCAAATTAACATTATTTAACTCTTTAATGCTCGTATTTTGCTCTGTTGCTAATTGTTGATTTAATATTTTTGCATTTTCATCATTCAGCCAAATAACAGCTGTTTCTACTTTATCTTTGTCAACTTGACGTAAACATCGACATGATGTTTGCAATACCATGTTTTTAGGACAATCCCCTTGCTGAGAAAGTATTACTCCAGTAAGGCTCTTACAATCCCATCCTTCTTTACCAATTTGAACAAGCAACACTATTCTTTTTTGAGAAATTTTTAAATCTAACGAGCTATACTCTTTTTCTACTTCTTTAGAAATTTTATGTTTCTTATTTCCCCGGTGATAGCGTAAAATGTGCGATTCATTATCACCGAATTTTTTTATTAAATTTACGATAAAAGGAAAAATTTCTTCTTCTAACCGTTCAATATTGCCACAGTATATTCCAAGTTTTGCAATTGCTCCGTTTGCATAAATAGTATTTTTATACTTTTTATAAAAATCTTCAATTCCGCGTTCTATTATATCAAGTGCGCCGAGTCTTTCAGCAATTTGAATTATAGGTTTTTTTAAAAATTTCTTAACTGCTAAAATTAATGGGTAATAATAAACTGTATTTGTTATTTGTGGAAATTGAATAACAATTGAATCATTGATTCTTATTTTATCCGGCGAATCTAAATATGGTGTGCCTGAAAAACCTAATACTGAGGTAATATTTCCTTTTGCATGATGTACTTCATCAATTAGAATTTGAAGATTGGGAATTTTTCCAATCAGGTTTCGCAGTTCATTTGCTTGTTTGTCTTGTTCATCTGCCGCTGTTTCATGAAAATCAAAGCGAAATGTTTTGCCAATTTTTACAGCATCAATCCTATCAAGAATTACCTTTTCTGCATTAACTACCAGTATAAGCCCCTTTAAGTCGGAATTAGAGAGATGTTGATTTATTTTTTGAGCGTTGGGGTTTTTTGCTTTATTGCTTTTTTTAGGTGTTTTTGCTTGGTCAAGTATTTCAAATTTTAATTGTCTTTTTATTTCACTCGCCGCGGGTTCTGAAAGTATCCATGTTGGGTCAAATTTTTCAATAGTTTTAAGACTTGGAACAATTGAAGATTTAAGACCAGAAGGAACAAGAACAATAAAATTATGGGCAAAGTTTTTATTAAATGGTTCACTAATTGCAAAATATAAATCTAAATACATAAATGCAGCCATTAGATAAGTCTTACCAGCGCCCATGGGTAAGCTAAAAAGATAATCTGAATATGAAACATCATAAAAAATTTCTTGAATAATTTTTTCGTATTCTACTTTTTCTGGCGAATCTAATATTGCTTTTTCAACCGTTTCAAGCCGACTTTTACCGTTTATTTTTTGTGAGGCAAATAAATAGAGTGCTAATGCCGCAGAATTTCTTTTAAATTCATTTCTAACCAGTTCATTTATATTCAGTTTAGCAATATCGTAATCCGAGTTAAAAAAACCTTCTGAAAATAATTTCCAGAGCGGTTTATTTTCGCCTGCAATCTTTAAAAACAAATATGTTTCAATAGCTTCAATTTGTGTATCACGCATTTCCCCTTTTTGTCTAATATATTGGAGAAGTGATGAAACAGGACAAGATGCCGAATTAAGCCACAGATTCTTTTTATATTGAATAATATTTTGTAGCATATAATTTAATTTTTTCCAATGTACCCTTTTTTATCTTATACTTGCAAATAATTGTTTTTTTGCACACAAATTCGTGCTATTTAACTCTGCAAAGGAAATACTAATAATAGAAAGAAAGTGCAAGGAAGGAGTTTTTATGCTTTTAATAAAAAGTAAACCGCTAAAAAATAGTAAGAAAATATTTTATTGACTTACTTTTTGCATTCTCTTACCTTAATTGTAAATTCAAACGAGGAGTAACTATGGACACATCAATCGTAACAACAAAAGGACAAGTCGTAATTCCTTCAAAAATTAGAAAAAAAATGGGAATTCGTAATGGAACTAGAATTCACTTTTTTGAACGCGAAGGAGAAATTATTATTGTTCCTCTAACCCATGAACTTGTTGAAGATAATATTGGATTTCTTGGTACAAAAGGTAAACTGTTAAAGTCTCTTGCTGAAGAGAAAAAGAAAGAGCGCGAGTTATGAAAAAATATGTATTCGATACTTACGCGCTTCTTGCCTATTCCGAAGGCGAAGCCGGCGGACATAAAGTTGCGGATATTATAAAGAAATCGCTTGATGGAAATGCAGAAATTTTTTTATCCGTCATTAACTGGGGAGAAATGTATTATATAGCGTTACGCGAAGGGGGAATGGAAAGAGCAGAATTATATAGAACTACAGTGGCAAAATATCCAATTACTATAATTGAAGCCAACAAAGAATTAACGCTAATGGCAGAAAAATTTAAAGCGCACCA
>CAYXEE010000011.1:0-15568 GCA_964463935.1 uncultured Chitinophagaceae bacterium
AGAATACGCGCTTGAACAAAACTATCCGAATCCCTTTAATCCAACAACAACAATTGCATATACAATTCCTGCGAAGGAAAACCTGACAGGTCTTGAAGACCTGTCAGGTTTGCGTGTTTCACTCAAAGTTTATGACGCGCTCGGAAGAGAAGTTGCAACGCTTGTGAACGAAGATAAAATGCCGGGAAGGTACGAAGTAACGTTTGACGGTTCAAAATTATCTTCTGGAATTTATTACTATTCACTCAAATCAGGAAACTATCAAGCTGTGAAGAAACTCGTATTGATGAAATAATCTGTTGCAAATGTATTGCTATAAAAAAGAAAAACCCGAATGTAACTCGGGTTTTTTGTTTTCTAAACTGTGAATCTGCGGCTGATAGTAAAACAAATAATTATTACAAAACTATATTTTCCGAAATAAATCTTTTCACGGACATTCCGCTTCCCAGCAGTCCGAGTAAAATTCCACTGAACACTAATACAACATAAAACAACGGCTCTACAACAAAAAATTCCGCAAGGTCTGAGCCGACAAATGTGCGTGTAAAAAACACAATAGAATAAATCATTCCCGAAGCAATTGCGCCGCCGAAAAATCCCTGCAGCATTCCTTCAATTAAAAACGGCATCCGTATAAAACTGCGCGTAGCGCCGACAAGTTTCATTGTCGTTATCATTTTTCGTTTTGCATAGATAGTCAACCGAATGGTGTTGGAAACCAAAAATATTGCAGCAATTAAAAGTACAGAGCCGATAGCAATACTTGCCGTTACAAATATTTTAACGCGGCGGTCTAAAATTTCCAACAATGTTTTTCTGTAAATAACATCATCAACCCCTTTTATGGATTTTAATGTTTGATGAAGAATTACCGCGCTGTCCGAATTTTTATATTCGTCATCCAATTGTAATTTAAATGAAGCGGGGAGCGGATTAAAATCCAGAACGGAATAAATATCTTCGCCGAATTCTTTGCGGAAAATTTTCGCCGCATCGCTTTTTGAAACATATTTAATGCCGGTGATTCCTGGGATTTGCAAAAATTGTTTTTGTATTGTTACCGCCGAACTATCCGCCATTGGTTCTTCGAGAAAAACTTCCATTTCAACTTTATCGCGGAACGATTGAATAATGCTTTCCGTGTTCATATAAATAATGCTGAACAAGCCGAGCAATAACAAAGCGATAGTTAATGTTGTAATGGAAATAAACGTTGAAAGCCGCGCACGTTTGAATCCCGAAAAACCTTCCTTAAGTGTATAAAAAGCGCTCATAATAAAATTTTTAGAGTTATGAAACTACATTACCGACAGCATACGAACCGAGATTTTTGCAATACAATGTTTTTGATTGTAATTCTTCAATTGCATTTCGGCAGTTTTTCTCCGTGCCGTTTCCCTGAATATCTACAAAAAATAAATATTCCCACGGCTTGCCGATTAACGGACGCGATTCAATTTTTAATAAGTTAATTCCGGCTTCGGCAAAAATGGAAAGACATTGATGAAGCGAGCCCGGCTTGTTTTTCGTCGCAAATATTAACGATGTTTTTGTTTTCCCACGTGCTATTTTTACTTTTTTTGAAAGTACAACAAACCGTGTAAAGTTACGGTGATCAGTTTCGATACTTTTTTTCAAAATATGCAAACCGTAATGGTGTGCCGCTTGTTCGCTTGCTATTGCGGCGGCGTCCGTTCGCTTTTCTTCTGCAATCATTTTTGCCGCGCCTGCAGTATCGTAAAATTGATGCAGCGCAACATTTTTCAGCGTGCGCAGGAATTTATCTGATTGTCCGAGTCCCTGCGGGTGGGAATAAATGTGCCGGATATTTTTCAGCGGAACATTCGGCAACGCCATTAAATTCATTTTTATACGCAATTTTATTTCGCCAATAATATAAAGAGGAAATTCCTGCAGCAAATCGAAATTTTGAAGAACGCTTCCAAATAAAGAATTTTCCACAGGAACAATGCCGAATTGATTATTCTTGAGAACATCATTAAACACTTCTCGAAATGTTTCCCGCGCCGTAACGCTGCAAGAATTGCCAAAATATGCCAACGCCGCTTGTTCGCTAAATGCGCCGGGTTCGCCTTGATATACTACAATAGTTTTTTTTCCTGTTTGCATAGAATTCAATTATATGCTGAAATAAGATTTGCGTAAATCCGCTTTTACAGCGGCATCCGCCTTCTATTAGTTTCACTAAAAATTCGATTCATCGCGCCAGCGGGAAATTCGCCATGCGTCTGTTGTGTTATTTCTTTCTAATGTCATGCTTGCATATCCGTCAATACGAACAATATCGCTTGCATTAAACATAACGGTTAAATTAAAATTTCTTGTAATGTTAATTTTTATGCTGTCGCCTTGAGAATCAATAATAGTATTCCAGACCAAATCCAGCCGCTGAACATTTTGAAACAATCCGTACGTTGTGCGAATATCGTCGTCGCGTCCCCAAAAAACATCCGCTCCCTTGTCGTAATCACGATAAACAAAAATAAAATTGGGAGCAAGCAGCTGCCCATAAATTGTTGAATCGCGGAATGCGTATGCTTGTTTAAAGTTTTGAAACACGCCGTCGACGGTTTTTTGATCGCCAATAATAGAATTTCCGCCGTTTGGCGAATCGTCTAATTTCGGCGCAAACGGATTAACGCAGGCGGAAGCGCCTAATAATAACGCGAAAAAAGCAAAAAAAATTATTTTGTGAATTCTGCTTTGAGCGTACTCCAACTTGAATCCTTTTTTGTTTCAAAATCTATCCAGCGGTATATTGTCCAGATTGTATTTTTGGGCGAAAGATATAATTCGCTTCTCCCGGCAAATTGCTGCGTAATATTTGTTCTATTGTGCGGTACAAAAAAATTATACTGAATTGTGTACACCGCCGAATCTCCCTGATACATTACCGGAGCCGTCGGATAAGTAATGGAAATTTGCAGCGAAGAAAAACTATTTAACGAGGCGGCAATGTTTTCAAAATATTTTACTTCCGATTCTTTATCCCACGAAGAAAAAATAGCCGAATAATACGAAGAAATAAATTTCAATGAATCGGAAAATAATTTTCTGTATTCAAGAGAGTTTTTTTGATTGATAGATGCGGTAAAATTTTTCATCAATTGTTCGGCAGAAGCTGCCTGCGGATTTGTTTCATTGTTTGTTATCGGTTCTTCCGCGTCTCGTGTTTGAAGAAGATTGCAAGACGATAAAAAAATTATCGCGCTCAAAGCAATATGCAAATATTTACAATGCAACTCGCCCCTCCAATGCTCTGGTTAACGTTGCTTCGTCCGCAAATTCTAAATCGCTTCCTATCGGAAGTCCGCGCGCAATGCGCGTAACTTTTATATTCAACGGCTTCAATAATTTGGAAAGATAGAGCGTTGTTGTTTCTCCTTCAACGTTGGGATTTAACGCAAGAATTATTTCATCCAACTCTTCGTTCAAACGATTCAATAATTCTTTTACTTTTAAATCTTCCGGACCAATTCCATCTAATGGAGAAAGCGCGCCGCCAAGTACATGATACAATCCGATGAATTCGTGTGTTTTTTCTACGGCAAGAACATCGTTCGGTTCTTCAACAACGCAAATTATTTTTTTATTCCGTTTCGGGCTTGCGCATATCGGACACGGATCGGTTTCTGTAATATTAAAACATGTGGAGCAATAACGGACTTTTTCTTTTACATCAATCAACGCTTTTGCAAAAAGAGCAACTTCTTCTTTCGGCATTTTCAAAATGTGAAGCGAAAGACGCTGCGCGGTTTTTCTTCCTATTCCGGGAAGCTGCGCAAATTCTTCAACTAATTGCTGTATTGATTCTGATGTGTAAAGCATAATTAAAAACCGGGAATATTTAAGCCGGGGATGTTCGGAAGAATTCCGCTGGTTGCTTTTTTCATCTCTTCCTGCGCTAATTTGTTCGATTCTTCAATTGCTTTATTAACAGCGGCAACAATTAAATCTTCCAGCATTTCAGCGTCTGCCGGATTGATAACTTCTTTTTCAATTTTTATTTGCAGAATTTTTTGTTTGCCGTTGGCTTTTACTTTCACCATTCCGCCGCCGCTTTCTGCGGTAACAAATTTATTTGCTAATTCTTCCTGCACTTGCGCAAGTTTTTGCTGCATTTCTTGCGCTTGTTTCATCATATCTTGAATGTTTCCGAGTCCCGGTATTTTCATTAGATTCCTTTTTAGACTTAGCAAATCTTTAAGAGTTGGTAAGTATAGTTTTCTTATCCAAACATTTCTTGTTCAACTTCTTGAAAAATAATATGTCCGATTGTAATATGTCCTTCTTGAATTCTTTGTGTGTCATTAGAGGGAACAACAATTGGAATATCGCATAATTCTTTTGCTCTGCCGCCGTCTTTTCCGAGAAATCCGATGGTATTCATTTTCATTTCGCGCGCTTTAATAAACGCATTATTCACGCTTGCAGAATTTCCACTGGTAGAAATTCCGATGAGAATATCCCCTTCTTGTCCGAGCGCTTCAATGGAGCGTGCAAACACATTGTCGTAACCGATGTCGTTTGCGCCTGCGGTCAGATTTGAAGCGTCCGTTGTTAATGCAATTGCGGGAAGTCCCGGGCGTTTAATATTTGGCGAAAGACGAATAACAAATTCTGTAGCAAGATGCTGAGCATCCGCCGCGCTGCCGCCGTTTCCGCAAAGTAAAATTTTTTTCTTGTTGTTAAATGCGCGGATAATAAAATCAATCGCTTTGGAAATATCGCCCGTGCATTTTTCAGCAATTTTCTTTTTTGTTTCTGCGCTTGCTTTCAGCGAATCTTGAATGAATGATTGTCTATACACGAGCGTTAAAGGTAAGTGAGCCATTGAAAATAATTATGAATTATGTATGAGTAATTATGAATGAGAATGAATTGCGTCGGCAAATTCTTTCATCAACGATGCGTTGCCGTTTTTTTCTAAAACATTTCCGGTTACAATAAAGTTTGCGCCGGCTGAAACTTTTTTTCGCGCGATTTCAGGCGAAGTAATTCCTCCGCCGACTATGAGTGGAACTGAAGAATATTTTTTTATTGCTGCAATCATTTCTTCCGGAACAGAATTCTGCGCGCCGCTCCCTGCTTCAAGATAAATCATTTTAAATCCGAGAAATTCTGCAGCAAGTGCATGCGCAACTGCAATATCCGGTTTATTGCGCGGAAGCGGACGAGTATTGCTCATAAATTCCACAGATGTTGTTTGTCCCGATTCCACCAGCATATATGCGGTAGAAATTGGTTCCAATCCAATTTTTTTAATTGTCGGTGCAGATGCAACGTGATCGCCGATTAAATGCTGTGGATTTCTTCCGCTGACAACACTGAGAAAAAGAATTGCATCGGCATTGCGCGAAATTTGCTGAACGCTCCCCGGGAAAATAATGACAGGAAGCGTAGAATGTTTTTTTAACAATTCAATACAACGTTCGAAAGAATCATCAAACACTAAACTGCCGCCGACAAGAAAAGCATCTACGCCGGAATTTTGTGCGGTTGATGCGAATACAGAAATATTTTCATCGAGAATTTTATCGGGATCAACAAGAACAAAATATCCAGCGCGTTTCGAGTGTGATGTAGTAAGGAGCGATTGATATGTAGACATTATTCCGCCTCCACTATCGCAGGAAGCGAATAAGATGTAACATCAATTATATCCTCTGCTCCTGCCAAATGCAAAAAAATCTTGTTGTCAGGTGTGAACTTGAAATATAAATCCGTTGTATCGAATTTTGCTCGATCTCCAATTATTTCGCATAATTCTTTGAAACTAAAAACTAAACCTTCACCTCTTGCATAAACAAAATATCCATCTTTTTTGCCGTCTACTAATTTTTTGAAACTCCCTCTTACTGTTATTTGCCAGCCCTGTTTTTTCTTGCTTCCTTTATCAGTTCTTAGCATTGTGGGTCGTAGTTCTGTTGTTTTGCCATCAATAGTATGAATACTCTTTTTATTCTTTGTTATTTCAACAGTTTTAAATTTTCTTTTCAATTTTTTTACAAGGGAATCTAATTTAAGCACATTTTCATATTCATCAAGTACTATCGGCATTTGTTTAATCAATCCAAAATTGAAAAAAACAAATGCTAATTCTTTTTTATATTTTTCAGCAAAATGAGATTGCGTAAAACTTATTTCGGGCTTTCTAGTGCTTTTAGTTGAGGATTTATAAATACCATATTCTGTAAAAAGATTATTCGAATAATTTTCTAATTCAAGGCGTACAGTTTCATCAGACATATCAGAAAATATTGACGGTCTTCCGTCAGTTAAAAGTACAACCTGATCCCAATCTTTCAGACTCTTATCGTCTTTATCATGCTGGTTTACAATCCGTTCTCTTAAGTTGCTCGCCTGACCAACATATACTTTTTTCTTTGTATGATGCAATAAAAGATACAAACCTGAAAAATTTAATTTGCCAAAATGTTCCTCAATAACCTCACGGATAATCTCTCGAGGAATATCTATCAGACGTAATTGATTATCAGTCCTTGCCCGTATAACACCACGCTCGTCAGCGGGAAAAGATTGATACGCAAAGGGTAAAGTTGTATGGCTCATAGTTATTTCTTTTTTAGAGTAATAATTGATTCGCGCAATTGATATGTTCGAACTTGTCCTGAACGCCTATGTCTTGCAAGTTCAATTTTTTCGATTTCCATTCCCAATTGAACACCCATTTTAGCTAGCATTAAATCTGTGGGCAAATAAACATCTGCAATTAAACTATCGCCAACGACAAGCACAAATCTTCCTCCAGTTTCAATTGCTGGAATGACTTTCTTAAACACACGGTACATGTCATCAAAATATTTATGTACAATGTTTGGCATATCCATCCGTCGATATTTACCACGCTTAGTAATATTATCTTGTATTTGATCGACAATGAGGTTTAGCCAGTGATCATTATATTTATCTTTTTCTTCCGCGAATTGCCTTGTTAATCCCTTAGATACATTATCACAAACAACCATTTCATCTTTGATAGCCTTTGCTTCGACATGACTATTTACAAAATCAAGCCAAGCCATCTCAATTTTGTAATTCATAACGTAATCAAGGCCATTCATGTAAGGTGGCGATGTAACGGTAAGTGCATATTTCTTCGTGTGCTCAAACTCCATTGCGTTTTCAAGGTGAACTTCATATGGAGTTGAGATTAAATTTGAGTTATGAGCATGAATTGAATCTAAATCGTTAGCAATCTGATGGACTTTTGCATTAAAGAGTTTTTGAGGCATGTCGTCTGTAACTACTTTACGGGAATCATAACCAAGGCAAGGGGTTCTTTTTAGATTACTGCAATCAACCAAAATTGATGATAATGCCAGACGGAGTAGGTCAACATAACTTATCGTTTTGTCGTCAACGAGGATATTTGATACCTCATTTAATTGTTTAATTCCACCTTTAATTTTTTCTAATTCTTTTAGGACCTTCGGTTTGAAATGATCCTCTGATTGCAAGAAATTAGGTGCTTTTTCTAATTTGTTTTTAACCATTGCACTGGCTATTTCAAGCAACTTAATTCCCGAAAGTTTCCAACTATTACCTTTTACATTTGAAATGAAATGTAGAAGAGGATTTAATTCAGTACCAACAGACGGAATTCCATTGAACTTTGATTGTACAAGCACTGTGCCGGAACCAGCGAAAGGATCCAATATCCAGTGCTTCCCTGTGTTTAAATCATATTCATTTTGATATTGCATCAATTGTCGCTGAACAAATGATGCTGAAAAACCTTGAATATACGGCGTCCAACGATGAACAGAATTTTTTTCGTTAGGGGTAAATTGAATAGACTGTTTTTGTTCGTCAATTTCTTTACCCAGTTCGTGCAGGAAAGGAAAAGAATCTGTTACTGCGGAACGTTTGAGTACGTTGTTTCGAACCATACCTGCAACGTGCTCCCTAATAGGCGCAACGCTTCTCGGAAAGTAAAAGAGATATGGCGTCGTTTCTTTTATAGTACCTTTTGTTTTAATTTTTTTATACGTGTGTTTTTTTACAACAACAGTTTTAGTTGCCATCAAGCTCCCATATATTGTTTCGCCATTTACTCAACTTCTTCTTGAGAAAATGTCTCGCCTTGTAATTCTTGTTGCTCAGAATCTTCAATATCGGAAAGTAAAGCAAGTTCATCAAAGATATCTTCCAATGAAGTCTCTTCTGTAATATTTTCAGCAATGTGAATAAGAGATTCTTTCAATTGAACTTTTGTTATAATTACTCCGCAAGTATTTTTTATTTTTTGAATATAAAAAATATTTAGTTCACCATAGTTTTCACAACTTCAGAAAAATTCTTCAATACTTCGTCAAGTTTTGCAACGTCTTTTCCGCCGGCTGTTGCAAGATGCGGTTTCCCGCCGCCGCCGCCGTTTAATTGCTTTGCAACTATACCAACGATTTTTCCGGCTTGCAAGTTTTTTGTTTTAATCAAATCATCGCTTACGACGCAAACGAGTGCAATTTTTTCATCAATTATAGATGCGAGAAGTCCTACGCCGCTGCCGATTTTTTCGCGCAATGAATCGCCGAGAGATTTTAGCGAATCAATATTTTCCGATTCAATTTTTGAAACTACCAATTTAAATCCATTTATTAAATGTGCGTTGGCAATCAATGTTTCCATTTGTGAGCCGGCAGATTGCACTGCGAATTTTGAACGAACTTTTTCGATGAGCTTGCGTTTTTCGCTTAATTCCAGAATATAATTTTCCAACGCTGTAAACCGCGCAAGCTGTTCGGAAAATTCCTTCTTCAATTCCGCTGTAATAATAGTTGAAGGAATTTCAGGTATATCTTCATACTTGCGCAATTTTGTATCAAGCCCCAGCGATTCTTCGATTGTAAATGGCGAAGCTTCTTTCAACTCATCGTGAATCGCTTGAATTTCATCAATAATATCGTAAGCGTATTCTATCCGTTCGCGGTATGTTTTGTTTTGTAATGTAAGATATTCTTTTGCGTAATCGTACGTTAACGCTTCTAACCGCCGCACGCCGCTTGCGCTGCTTGATTCGGTTCGGATTTTAAAGAATCCAATTTCGTGAGTATTTTTTACGTGAATTCCGCCGCAAAATTCTTTGCTGAATTCTCCAAATTGCACAACATTCACCCGCTCGCCGTACTTATCGCCGAAGAACATCATTGCGCCCATTTTTTTTGCTTCATCGAACGGAATGTTACGGTGATGCTGAAGCGCAATTCCTTCTTGAATTTTTTCATTTACAATATTTTCAATTTCTTGTAATTCCTGCTCGCTCATTTTTTGAAAATGTGCAAAATCAAAACGCAAATGCTCGGGAGCGACTAACGAACCGGCTTGATGAACGTGAGTTCCTAAAACTTTTCGCAATGCCGCATGCGCAAGATGCGTTGCCGTGTGATTGCGAATGATGGAATTTCTGCGAACAGGATTTACTTTTGCGGTTGCCTCAAGATGTGTGAAATTTTTTGAAATTGATTCATTTAAAATATGAACGTGAACCTTTCCGCTCTTTTGGGTATCGAGAACTGAAAAAGATTTTCCATCAATAAGTATTTCGCCGGTGTCTCCAATTTGCCCGCCGGATTCTGCGTAAAACGGAGTTGCATTGAGAACAAGAAGATTTCCCTCGGCATTAAGAATTTTACTTTTTCCCTCTGTGCCGTCATAACCGACAAATTGAAAATCTTTTTCAAATGATTCGGATTTCAATGTGCGCGCAGATTCTTTGCTTTTTGCCGCTAGAATTTCGGTTTCGGTTGTCTGAGAATCCGTTCCAAATAATTCGGATTTGCGTGAACGTTCGCGTTGTTCTTCCATCAATTTTGCAAATGTTGCGGCATCAACGCTTAATCCGCGTTCGGAACAAAGCAGTTGTGTAAGGTCAAGCGGAAAACCAAATGTATCATAAAGTTTGAAAGCTATTTCACCCGGAAATATTTTTGAAAGTTTTAATCCGGCAACTGCTTGTTCAAAAATTTCCAACCCGCGATCTAATGTATGATTGAAACTATCTTCTTCGCCTTTAATAACCCGCTCAATATGCGCTTGATTCGTTTTTATTTCAGGGAAAACATCGCTCATTGTATCTACAAGTATTTGCACAAGTTGATACATAAACGGTTCTTTGAAATTTAATTTTCGTCCCCAGCGCGCCGCGCGGCGGAGAATTCTTCGCAAAACGTATCCGCGTCCTTCGTTGGAAGGAACTGCGCCGTCGCCGATTGAAAATGTTAACGCGCGAATATGGTCCGCAACAACGCGCATTGCAACATCGTTATCGCTGTGGCTTGCTTTGTATTCAATTCCGCAAAGAGAACTGATTGTTGTAATCAGCGGCGTAAAAACATCGCTGTCATAATTCGAAGGGAATTTTTTGAAATTTGATTTCATTGATTCCATTACAGCGCACACACGCTCAAATCCCATTCCGGTATCAACATGTTTTGCGGGAAGTTCTATTAACGAGCCGTCTGAATTGCGGTTATATTGAATGAAGACAAGATTCCAAATTTCAATCAGTTCCGGTGAACCGGCATTGACCATTGCTTCGGGCGCATCGCCGCGCTGAGTAAGATCAATATGAATTTCGGAACAGGGACCGCACGGACCGGTATCGCCCATTTCCCAAAAATTTTCTTTTTCGCCGAATCGAAGTACGCGCTCCGGCGAAATATATTTTTCCCAAATTTTTGCCGCTTCGTCATCAGAGTTATAAACTGTAACCCACAAGCGATTTTTCGGCATTTTCCAAACTTCAGTCAACAATTCCCACGCCCAAGCGATTGCTTCTTCTTTGTAATAATCGCCAAAAGACCAATTGCCGAGCATTTCAAATAATGTGTGATGATATGTGTCGCGTCCGACTTCTTCAAGATCGTTATGTTTACCGCTTACGCGAATACATTTTTGCGTATCGGCGGCGCGCGTGTAATCGCGCTTTCCTGTTCCAAGAAAAATTTCTTTAAACTGATTCATTCCTGCATTTGTGAACAGCAGCGTCGGGTCGCCGTGCGGAATTACCGGCGCGCTGGGAACAATTGTATGCTGTTTTGATTTGAAAAAATCTAAAAATGATTGTCGAACTTCTTGTGATGTCATAATTCTATTGATATTATTTTTTCTATGCTTGTTTTTAATGTTGGCAATTCATTTTTAATGATATACCAAATAATGCTAATATCTACTCCGAAATATTCGTGAATAATTCTATTGCGCAAACCGATAATTTTCCGCCACGGTATGTTCTGAAATTTCACTTTTATTTCATCTGGAATTTGGTTCGCAGCTTCGCCGATAATTTCAAGGTTTCTAACTACAGCATCAATTACCATTCCATTTTGTACAAAAGAATCAAAGTCAAAATTTAAAGTATATGTTTCAATTTTTTCAATTGATTCTTGAATATCTTCAAGCACAATTTTGCTGTCTCGTTTAGACATATCGAATATCTTGTTGAATAAATTGCATTAAGCGAGGTTTTATTGCGTTTTTCGAAACTAAATCTACTTTTAATCCTAAAACTTTTTCAAGGTTGTCAGCAATTTCAACAAATTGCAAACCAATCGGCTGTTTGAAATCAATCAATATGTCAATGTCGCTTGCTTCACTCTGTTCATTACGGGCAAATGACCCAAAAATACCAAGTTCGCTAACGTTGTATTTCTGTATCAATTCAGGTTTATAATTCTTAAGTATATTTTCTATTTCATTTAAATTTTTCATACCTCTACCTGTGTCATCAATTCAATTTCTTCTAAAACGCTGGTAACTTGCAGACATTTAACTAATTCGCCGGCGTACACAATAGATTTTCCTGTTGTGTGCACTTCCCACGTTTTTGTTTCGGCAGTGGCTTTATCGCAGCCGGTTGCTTTTATTATTTGATGAATTACTTCGTCAAACGTATGAACTTCGTCATTAAACAAAATTGCTTTTGCCGGTTCTTGCGTTTTAGTCTCTTCGAGAATTTCTTCTTCAGTATGTGTTTGTAAGTCTGCCATTTCTATTAAATTTTATTCAAAATACGGAAAAACGCCGATGCTTGCAAATATACAATTTCTTGCAGCGAATGCTTTTGTTTCGTTACCAGTTTCACAGATTATGTGAAAACTATCATTTTCAGTTGCGTATTTTTTAAATTTTACAAAACCATTTTTTTTATTACTGAATTTGAGAATTAAAGCGGCGTAATTGTTAAAATTTTCTAATATTTGGTTGATATAATTTTTGTGGTAAAAATAGCAATAACAGCCATCTAAAAAATTCTTTCCATTAACGTTGCGTCCCGGATGGCAATGAATTTCCAAAAACGAAAAAATTACAATAGAACAATAAAAAACACCGCGCATTTTTTATGCGTAATGTTTTATCTCCGAAAATGAGCGTACATTGACTCTAACAGGATATTGAAAAAGGAAAAATCCGCCACGAATTTCACGAAAACAATTTTAGGACATTCTGTTTTTGACTCATAAATCGAGATTTGTATCTTCAATTCGTGTGATTCGTGGCAAACAAAAGAGTATTTTTGTAATGCTTACATTGAAATCGGACTTTTGCTAACTTAAGAAATGTGGAACAAAACAAACAGGAGTCAGGTTAATGGAACAGAAAAAGCGCATGAACGCAGAACAAAAAATAATGATTCTCAGGGAACTGCTGGAGAACAAGATGCAAATTGGAGAGCTGTCGGAGAAGTACGGCATTCACCCGAACGTGATTTACAACTGGAAAAAAATATTATTCGAGAAAGGAAGCCAACTGTTTGCAGACACGCGTGAGCGGACAAGCGCCAAAGCAGAACAGATGTATCCGCCTTCGGCAGCCGCAGGAGTAAATCCTGCGGTTACATTGAATAGCAGAATTACAACACGTATCCGCATCCTTTACGGATGCGGCTGTAGCCGTATTTGGATTGATTTTTTCTAAATAGTGCCAAAGTTTTTGTGATTCCGCATCAAGCACGGAATGACGATAAAAATATTGCCATCGGATTGCTCCGCCACAACCGCCTAAGACGGGAAAGGCGGACAAATCCAAGCAATCCGATGGCTTAGTTTTTTGTAAGCCATCACATTGTGATGGCTTTTTTGTTTTATATCTGTTCTTGCAGTGAAGATTTAGACTTCATATATTCAATACAATTAAAACAAAATTATTCATTTGATTCTACGCGAGGGAAAGTTATGGTTTTCGATATTGAAATGATTACAAAAGTTTATGCAAGTTACGGTGAAAAAGTTGCGTTAGGCAGAAAATTTGTCGGTAAACCGTTAACATTAACGGAAAAAATTCTTTATGCGCATTATTTTGAAACGCCGAAATCTGCTGCAGAGCGCGGCAAAAGCTATGTGGATTTTGCTCCCGACCGCGTTGCAATGCAGGATGCAACCGCGCAAATGGCTCTTCTTCAATTTATGTCTGCCGGAAGAAAAAAAGTTGCAGTTCCTTCCACCGTTCATTGCGACCATTTAATTCAGGCGGAAATTGGTTCTGCGCAAGATTTGGCAAAAGCAAATTTCGACAATAAAGAAGTGTATGACTTTCTTGCCAGCGTTTCAAACAAATATGGAATCGGTTTCTGGAAACCCGGCGCGGGAATCATTCACCAAGTTGTATTGGAAAATTATGCGTTTCCCGGCGGAATGATGATCGGAACAGATTCTCACACGCCAAATGCCGGCGGACTTGGAATGGTTGCAATCGGTGTCGGCGGCGCTGATGCTGTTGATGTTATGGCGGGAATGCCGTGGGAGTTAAAGTTTCCAAAAATCATCGGCGTTCATTTAAAAGGAAAAATGAATGGTTGGACTTCTGCGAAAGATGTAATTTTGAAGGTTGCCGGAATTCTTACGGTGAAAGGCGGAACAGGCGCAATTGTAGAATACTTCGGCGAAGGAACAAAATCAATTTCTGCAACCGGGAAAGGAACAATCTGCAATATGGGCGCGGAAATTGGCGCAACGACTTCTGTATTTCCGTATGATTCAAGAATGGCGGATTACCTTCGCGCAACAAAACGGGATGAAGTTGCAAAACTTGCCGATGGAATTGCCGAGCATTTAAATCCGGATGCAGAAGTTTTGGCTTCACCGGAAAAATATTACGACAAAATTATTGAAATAAATCTTGATGAACTTGAACCGCACATTAACGGTCCATTCACACCGGATTTAGCGTGGCCTCTTTCGCAATTTGCAAAAGCGGTAAAAGAAAAAGATTTTCCCGAAGAATTAAAAGTCGGTTTAATTGGAAGCTGTACAAATTCTTCGTACGAAGATATTGAACGCGCAACTTCAGTTGCTAAGCAAGCATTAGCAAAAGGATTAAAAGCAAAATCGGAATTGATAATTACTCCGGGAAGCGAACAAATTCGTGCAACAATTGAACGCGACGGACAATTGCAAACTCTTACCGAAGCCGGCGCGGTTGTAATGGCAAACGCTTGCGGTCCTTGTATTGGACAATGGAAACGCCACAATATGGAAATGGGCGTGAAAAATTCTATCATCACTTCATTCAATAGAAATTTCACAGCGCGCAACGATTCTAATCCGGCAACGCACGCATTTGTAGCAAGCCCGGAAATTGTAACGGCGTTTGCCGTTGCGGGAAGATTAACATTCAATCCAATCACCGATGAATTAGAAAATGCAAAAGGCGAAAAAGTAAAACTTGATGCGCCAAAAGGCGATGAACTTCCGCGCAACGGCTTTCAACCGGATGAAGTTGGATATCAAGCTCCGGCAGAAGATGGTTCTTCCGTAAATGTTGTGATTGATGCAAAGAGCGATCGTTTACAAAAATTGGAAGCATTTAAAGCATGGGAAGGGAAAGATATAGAAAATCTTCGTCTGCTTTTAAAAGTAAAAGGAAAATGCACGACCGATCATATTTCGCCTGCAGGAAAATGGTTAAAATATCGCGGACATTTAGATAATATCTCCAACAATATGTTCATCAATGCAGTGAATGCATTTACCGGCGAAGCTGGGAAAGGAAAAAATATTATTTCCGGTGAAGTGAAAGATTATTCCGCCGTTGCTCGCGATTACAAAGCGCAGGGAATCGGCTGGGTTGCTGTCGGCGATGAAAATTACGGAGAAGGTTCTTCGCGCGAGCATGCCGCAATGGAACCGCGGTTTCTTGGCGGCAGAGCAATTATTGTAAAATCGTTTGCACGCATTCACGAAACAAATTTGAAAAAGCAAGGAATGCTTGCACTTACATTTAAAGATGCGGCTGATTATGACAAGATTCGTGAAGATGATGTTTGTGCAATTCGCGGCTTAGAAACTTTCACACCAGGCGTTCCGCTGAAATTAGAATTGAAACACAGCGATGGAACAATGGATGTAATCGAACTCAATCATACTTTTAATGAAGGACAAATTGCGTGGTTCAAAGCAGGCAGCGCGTTAAATGCGATGAACAAGTGAATTAAGAATTATGAATTATGAATTAAGAATTAGGAATTAGGAATTAAGAATTAGGAATTAGGAATTAAGAATTAGGAATTAGGAATTAAGAATTA
>CAYXEE010000011.1:15668-17572 GCA_964463935.1 uncultured Chitinophagaceae bacterium
GGAATTAAGAATTAGGAATTAGGAATTAAGAATTAGGAATTAGAAATTATGAATTATGAATGAGGAGTGATGTGTGAAAGAAGATAATATTGTACAAAGGAAATCGTACGAGTTTGCAAAAGAAATAGTTTTACTTCACAATAAGTTGATTGAAAATAAAAAAGAACGAAGTTTATTTCGTCAACTTTTACGAAGTGGAACTTCAATTGGCGCCAATGTTGAAGAAGCAATAGGTGCGCAGACAAAAAAAGATTTTTATGCTAAGCTCTATATTGCCTATAAAGAAGCAAGAGAAACGCATTATTGGCTGCGATTATTGATAGATACTGAGTCTGAGGAACTAAAATCATTTCAAGAGTTGTTAAAGAAGAGTGAAGAGTTGCAAAAGATTATCGGCTCAATTTTGAAAACTTTACGTAGTAAGAATTCATAATTCCTAATTCATAATTATTTTGTGAGGGCAAATTACAATGTACGATCCAGTAATGATTCAACCGTTTCGAGATGAACTGACCGAAGTGGGAATAAAAGAACTAATGACTGCTGAAGAAGTTTCAGCAACATTACGCAGCAATAAAGGAACAACGCTTGTGGTTATCAATTCCGTCTGCGGTTGTGCAGCTGGTAAAGCGCGTCCGGCAATACGAATAGCGTTGCAGCATACAGCAAAGCCGGAACATCTTTACAGCGTTTTTGCAGGTCAGGAAAAAGAAGCAACGGCAGAATTACGTGAAAAATGGCTGCAAGGAATTCCGCCGTCATCGCCTTCCATTGCGTTATATAAAGACCAAGAGCTGGTTCACTTTATTCCGCGCTTTAAAATAGAAGGAAGAATGGCTGATGAAATTGCCGCAGATTTAATTTCTGCTTTTGATGAATATTGCGGAAATAACGTAACAGCATAGTTCGTAGAAATCTATCTTTTTTCAACCACGATTAATACGTATATTTAGTCGTGGTTTTTTATTTTATGAACGAAAGGAAAAAGAAATGTCTATTTGCATACTCGTCCGTCACGGCGAATCACAATGGAATCTTGAAAATCGTTTTACCGGCTGGGTTGATGTTCCGCTTTCGCCAAAAGGGGAGCAGGAAGCAAAAAATGCCGGCGAAAAATTAAAAGGATATAAATTTGATAAAGCGTTCACATCGGTTCTTCAACGTGCAAATAATACGTTGAAATTTATTTTTGAAGCTACCGGACAGTTAAACGTTCCAACTGAATTTGATGTTGCACTGAACGAACGCCATTACGGCGCATTACAAGGATTAAACAAAGCTGAAACCGCAGAAAAATACGGCGAAGAACAAGTAAAAATTTGGCGCCGCAGTTATGATGTTCCGCCGCCGAAAGATAAAACTGAATTGAATCCCGACGGTTACAGCGAAAGTTTGAAAGATACTGCTGCTCGAACACTTCCGTATTGGGAATCAAAAATATTTCCTGAAATAAAAGCGGGGAAAAATATTATTGTTGCCGCGCACGGAAATAGCTTGCGTTCAATTGTTATGCATCTTGATAATTTGACGAAAGAACAGGTGTTGGAATTGAACATTCCTACCGGCGCGCCGTTGCTGTATGTGTTTGATGCCGATGGAAAAATAACAGAACATCGTTATTTATAAAATACGTTGTGCTGTGTGCAGATTAGAAAATAAAAAAGGCATTCATATTTTTGAATGCCTTTTTTTCTAAATTACTTTGCGTCTTTGCGTGAGAAATTATATTATCCTTTGTTTGCTTTATAGAAATCTTCCATAAATTTTGCAAGCAATTCAACAGATTCTGTCGGGCAAGCATTGTAAACAGAAGCGCGCACTCCGCCGACCGACCGATGTCCTTTTAATCCAAGCATCTTCAATCCTTTTGCTTCTGCAAGAAATTTATCTTCCAATTCGGGCGT
>CAYXEE010000012.1:0-827 GCA_964463935.1 uncultured Chitinophagaceae bacterium
TCCGCTGCGACAGATAAAAATAATTTGAAATGGAAATTGTTTGTAGAAGAATCTACGCCGATTCCAACTCCGTGGAAAAAAACGGAATACGATTCTATTGAAACTCTGCGCGGAAAACTTGACCGGCTCGCTGCTGATTATTATGAAAAACGCGCTCCGCTGTACGAAGCGGGAAATAATATTTTAAAGTTTGCACAATATAAAAATAAAGTCGGCGCGTTTGAAGGAGCGGGATATGTTTCCAAAGGAATTTACCGTCCTTCCATAGATTGCCGAATGTTCTCGCTCAGTCTTGTCGGTTTCGATCCCGTTTGTACTGCGGCAATAGAAAAAGTTATTGATTCATTTGTAAAGTAAACAATGGCAAATACATTTTATTCCGAATTTGATTTTACTACGCTCGGCGAAGAACGGAAACATGATTATCGCACTCCATTCGAGCAGGATCGCGACAGAATAATTCACACGTCGGCGTTTCGCAGATTGCAGGCAAAAACGCAGGTATTTTTTTCCGGCGAATATGATTTTTACCGCACGCGGCTGACACATTCATTGGAAGTTGCGCAAATCGGGCGCGCTATCTGCGTATATTTACAGCGCAACACAAAAAATTTTTCCGAAGAATATTTTGTTGACGCGAATCTTGTGGAGGCAGTTTGTCTTTCGCATGATCTCGGTCATCCGCCGTTCGGTCATGCAGGAGAAAGAACGCTGAACGCTCTTATGCTGGAATACGGCGGCTTTGAAGGAAACGCGCAAACATTACGCATGCTGACGGAAACCGTCTATTCTGAAAAAGGAGCGCGCAAAGGAATGAATCCCACGCG
>CAYXEE010000012.1:837-2796 GCA_964463935.1 uncultured Chitinophagaceae bacterium
TGCTGAAATACAAAACGCTTTTCTCTGAATTAGAAAATCCTGAAAATCATTTTGTGTATAACGATCAGCTACAGTTTCTCAATTTTGTTTTTGCTGGAATTGATATTACAAAAGAATTTCCCGCCGGAAAAACGCGCGATAACTTCCGCAGCATTGAATGTCAAATAATGGATTGGGCGGACGATGTTGCATATTCCTTGAACGATGTTGTTGATGGAATTCATTCCGGTTTTATCACGAAAGAAAAAATTGAACGCTGGGCTTCCTTGCAGCAATTAGATTCCGATTTGGAAAATTCACTGCAAGGATTGTTTGATGCAATGAAAGATGGATATGCAGAACGGAAAATGTCCGGCAAAATCGGAAAATATATTTCTGCGTGCGGAATTACGGAACGCGAAAACATAATGAGCGGGAAAACAAACCGCTACAAGTACGAGTTGACGATTGACGGTTCTGCAAAAAAAGAATCAAAAATGTTCAAGCGGCTTTCGCTCGATCTCGTATTTCGTTCTCCGCAATTAAATCAAGTGGAGAAGAAGGGAGATTTTATGCTGAGAAGAATTTTTGATGCGTTCAAAGAAAATTATTTGAAAAAAGAAAAACCGGAAATGCATCTTCTTCCTGCATCGTTCGAGCAAAGTATTCTTTCGGCAAGCGATGAAAAACTGCGCGTCCGCCTTATCTGCGATTACATTGCAGGAATGACCGATGGATTTGCCATTCGCACATATAAACGATTGTTCGATCCCGATTTTGGCTCGTTAGCAGATTTAGTATAACCGCATTGCTTTGCCTCAGATTCACAGATTGAAATAGAAATGCAAAATTGGTTTGAAATAAATAATATAGAAACGATAGATACACCTGCGCTTATTTTTTACAAAGAACGAATAGAAGAAAATATTCGTCAAGCAAAGAAACTTGTTTCCAATCTTAGCCGCCCTCGCCCGCATGTAAAAACAAATAAGTGCGAAGAAGTGTGCGAACTAATGATGCGCGAAGGAATTACCAAATTTAAATGCGCAACCATTGCAGAAGCGGAAATGCTCGGCAATATCGGCGCGCCCGATGTTCTGCTTGCGTATCAGCCAACGGGACCGAAAATTACGCGGCTGCTAAAATTAGTTGAACGTTTTCCAATTACGAAATTTTCATGCCTTGTAGATAATTTTCAATCCGCACAAGAACTTTCGCGCAAATTTTCTTCTTCAATGTTCACCATTGATGTATTTATTGATGTAAATGTCGGAATGAACAGAACCGGAATACCGGCGGAAAAAGTGATGGAGCTTTTTGAAAAAATTTTTCCGCTTCATTCAACAATTATTGCCGGCTTGCACGCATACGACGGACATATTACGGAACAGAATTTTTCCGAAAGAAAAAATGAATGTGCGGCTGCTTTTGGAAAAGTTTTTGCGGTAAAAAATGAAATTGAAAAAAGATACGAAAAAAAATTATCTCTTATCGCAGGCGGTTCGCCGACATTTTCCGTTCACGTAGAAAATGAAGAAGCAGAATGCAGTCCGGGTACTTTTGTATTGTGGGATTGGAGTTACAAAACAACATATCCCGAAGAACCGTTTAAACTTGCCGCGCTTGTTGCATCGCGCGTAGTTTCCATTGTTAATGAAACAATGATGACAATTGATCTCGGGCATAAATCTGTTGCGGCTGAAAATCCACTGCCGCGCGTCCATTTTCTTAATGCGCTGAATGCAATTCCTGCAGGACACAGCGAAGAACACATGAAACTTGTTGTGCCGAATACGGAGAAATTTAAAATCGGCGATGTGTTATACGGTGTTCCGGTTCACATTTGTCCGACGGTTGCGCTGTACGAGCGGGCTTTTGTTGCAGAAAATCAATCCGTTGTTGATGAATGGAAAATTACAGCGCGGGATAAACGGATTACAGTTTAAGAATGAATACATTTTTTTCGTGAATTTGTGGCAG
>CAYXEE010000012.1:2806-17300 GCA_964463935.1 uncultured Chitinophagaceae bacterium
GGCGATATTCTTGAGCTAACAATCGAATCCACCGGCTTTGAAGGAAAAAGTGTAGCCCGTTTGGATGGACTTGTTGTGTTTGTGGAAGGGGCTGTTGCCGGCGATGTTGTAAAAGTAAAAATTCTAAAAACAAAAAAGAAACACGCCGAAGCAAAAGTTGTTGAAGTTATTACTTCTTCTAAAGACCGCATTGCGCCGCGTTGTTCGTATTTCGGAACATGCGGCGGATGTAAATGGCAGCATGTTAATTATCAAGCTCAACTTCAATTCAAACATCAACATGTTACAGATGCAATCGAACGCATCGGCGGAATGAACAATGTTCCGGTTCTGCCGATTATCGGTTCGGAAAATATTTATTTCTATCGCAACAAATTAGAATTTTCATTCAGCGAAAAAGCGTGGTTAACTACCCCGCCCTTAATCCATCCCCTGCAAGGGGAGGGACGAGGAGGGGTCGCGTTAGGTTTCCATGTCCCTCAGCGGTGGGATAAAGTTTTAAACGTGGAAGAATGTTTTCTTCAATCGGAATTAAGCAACGAAATATTAAATACTGTCCGCGCGTTTGCGTTTGAAAATAATTTAAACGCATACTCGCAAGAAACTGAAAGCGGATTCTTCCGCAATCTTGTTATTCGTGAAGGGAAAAACAGCGGCGATGTGATGGTAAATGTCGTTACGTTTGAAGATAACGCCGAAATTATGGAAAAACTTTCCGCTGAATTGACAAAGAAATTTCCGGAGATCACGACGGTTATTAACAATGTGAATCAAAGAAAATCGCAGGTCGCAGTCGGCGATTTTGAAAATGTCTATTACGGCGAAGGAATTATTCACGATAAGATTGGCGATAAAATTTTTCAGATTTCAGCAAATTCTTTTTTTCAAACAAATACAGCGCAGGCAGAAAAACTTTATTCCATTGCAAAAGAATTTGCAGAGTTGAAACCGACCGATGTTGTCTATGATCTTTACTGCGGAACAGGAAGTATTGCGCTGTACATTGCGGATTACGTAAAACAAGTAATTGGAATTGAACTTGTTGAAAGTTCTATCGCCAATGCAAAACAAAATGCGCAATTAAACGGCGTTGAAAACTGCGAATTTATCTGCGGCGATTTAAAAGATTTAATGACAAAAGATACGGCATGGCAAAAAGAATTTGCTCATCCAAACGTTATCATCGTCGATCCGCCGCGCAGCGGAATTCATCCGAAAGCAGTTGAAGAATTGGGAAAAATGCAATCCCCGGTTATTGTATATGTAAGCTGTAACCCTGCAACGCTTGCGCGAGATTTGCAAATGTTAACAACATTCAACTATCGCGTAGAAAAAGTTCAGCCGGTAGATATGTTTCCGCACACGTTTCATATTGAGTGCGTTGCAAAACTTGTATTGCAGTAATTTTTTAATCAAGTCTTTATTTTAATTTTTAACTCATAACTCCTAACTCATAATTCATAATTCATCATTCCTAACTCATCATTCCTAATTCCTAATTCCTAATTCATAATTCATAACTCATAATTCATAATTACTCTATGGCTCTTTTTCTCGGTTATCTTGCAGCGGCATTCCTTGCGGCATCGCTTCTTGTAAAGCGCGCGTTATGGTTTCGATGGATCAATCTTTTCGGCTGTTTAACATTTGTCGCGTATGGCGCGCTGATTGATGCGTTTCCGGTAATTCTTACCAATGCTGCGTTGTTTATTATCAATCTTATACAGTTAATAAATTTATACAAGCGAAAGGAACATTTTGAATTTGTCCGCATTCGCAAAGAAGATGAAATTGTTCAACGGTTTGTAAAGCATTATTACAAAGATTTGAATAAATATTTCCCGCATTTTCAATTTACCGACGATGAAAATAAAATTTGTTTTATGGTTCTGCGCGATTTTACCATAGCAAATCTTTTTGTTGCCCGCCTTGAGGGAGAAGGAAAAATAACCGTAGAAATAAATTATACCGTGCCGCAGTTCCGCGATTACAAAGTGGGAAAATTTATCTTTGACGAAGGGAGCGATTTTCTTGCAATGCACGGTATTACGACTATTTATACGCAATCCTATTTTGAACCGCATACAAAATTTTTGAAACGAATGGGATTTACCGAAACAACAAAAAACAATCAGCCATGGTTTGAAAAAAAATTAGCGTGAATCCCCGAACCAAGTTTTCTCAAAAAAAATGTTGAAAAAAATACAACAAAACAGTACTATACATATATATAAAATCTTACACATCTAAAAGGATTTTGGATTCACAACCCGGAGTGAAAAAAATGCAAGAAGTAAAAATAACAATTGAAAAAAACATCGGCACTATTTCTACTATTTCCGATGCCGCCGCACATCTCAAAATGTCTCCTGAAACATTGAAAAAGAAATTTCGTCGAGAAGAAGGAGTTTCCCTTTCAGAATTTATAGATCAAAAAAAGATAGAAGCTATGAAAAAACTCCTGCAGGAACATAACCTTAGCTGTTGTGAAATTTGTTATGCATTTGGTATGAGAGAAGACAGCGGTGCAAGATTTTTTAAAAGACATACCGGAATAACAATGAAACAGTATCGCATTCGCAATACACTTATTGCCGCAAAAAATATTTGCATCATCGCGAAACCGCTTCAACAATATGAGGAAAATGATTTAGCGTGGTGAAATTTAATTTCTTGAAACACGGTAATTATCTATACTATTTTTAAGCCAATCTCTATAAATAGACTTAACGGCTTAAAAAAGCCCAAAATGTCAACCCCAAATGTCAATTGAATTTTCTTGATAATGTGAATAATTATTGGTTATAGTAGTTCGGTTGTACTTTTATTAAAGTCTTTTAAAACTTCAATCACTCAATTCGGCAGGTTGGGATATTTATGAAAACACCATCATTTCGTTTTTTACTAAATCTGCTTTTGTTTTTCATTGCTGTTCATTGTACCGGCTGTGTTACTTTTTATTATAAGACATCCGATATAAGGAATAATATGAACGATGCATTCCGAAAGCTGGATGAGACCATTGCTTCTGTAACACAATTCCACGATGAACAATTGACCGCCTGCGTCTATCTTTCTCATCAACAAGCAGATACACTGCGCAAACCGTATCCAGAAATATTTTCACTTCTCAAGAATATTCAAGCGGTTGCGGATAAACTGCAGACATACAAGCCGCAGCTTGTTTCCATTAAAGAAGAATCCGAAAAAATATTCGGCGATAAGAAAAAAATAGAATCAAATAAACCGGAGTGGGATCGCTATAAACCGATACGATCAAAATATTCCGATATGCTGGATGAAATGAACGACTGGATGAAAGAGGGAAACAGCATCATAAAAGATATTTCAAAGCTCGAAAAGAAATATGGCATTGGTAAAATAGTGCCAAATGGCACTATTGTAAGTAAATAATTTCCTTTTCCAAAGAATCGGATTGTTTACAGCAATCCGATTGTCTTTAAGCGGTACAACAATCAACGGCAATTACAATTCCATTTTGTACGCAACTCCGAGAAGTATCGAAAAACCATCTATCTGCAATGTCTTATATGCAGAAGACCGAAAATTGTCGGCGAAAATTGTTTTGTAAGAACCCGAAAAAGAGAAAATAAAATTTGAAGTAATCGGAATTGCAATTTGTACTTTGCCGTATGCGCCCAATCCGCCGCCGCGATAAATATTTTTATTTAATGAAAGCGAAGACTCGGTTTCTGTTTTGTCCGAATCATCAATTCTTGCAACGGCATAAATAATTCCCGGCGCTATGAAAAAATCTGCTGGATAAGGAAAATACAATTCATTATCCGGCAGATTTTATTCCGGAAATATTTCTTACAGTCCGAATTGCAATCCGAAATTCCCGGTTATTCCGTTTACAGGAATTTCAACAAAACGAATTGCTCCCCCTTTTTCATCTTCATATTCATCAAATGTAAGGTAGCGGTATCCAAATTCAATAGAAAGTCCCAAACGTTCCGAAACGGGAACAATCGCAGTCCCTGCCGCGCGAAACCCATATGCAGGCGAAAACAGCGTGCGCGAATACGATTGTTTTGCCGCCGTGGCGCTGTACGAACCTTCTTCAACATAATTGCTTATGGCGTAGATAAGTTCTATTTGAAATCGGTAATCCGATTTTAAACTTGAAACGCCGACTCCGAATGAAAACGGATATATTGTGCAAGTTTCAATAATTTTTCCATTGATCGTTCCTTTTTGCGTTGGCGATGTTGTTGTTTGCGGAACAGAGAAGGGAAATTCTCTGGAAAACCAAATATATCCGGCTCGCAAAACAAGAATTTTAATATCGTCTTGCGGGCGAAATATAATTGTTCCGCCGATTTCCGGAACAGATTTAATAGTTTTTGCCGTGCTGTTAAAAATATAATTCGATGCGGCAATTCTATCGTTTAACCGTGAAGGATTAACAGCCCCTATGCCGAAGGATGCGGCTAACTGAAGTTTTGAAGGAATGATATTTTCTTCAATGGATTGAGCATATACGGCAGTTGCAAATATAAAAAGTACAACAATAATATTTTTCATTGTATCCGCCTTTCAATTTTTGAATGCTACAACACGAAGCAAAACATTTTTCGGATCTTCGTCCGAAAATGTTATTTGTTGTAATTCAATATAATAGATTCCTCTCGGAACGGGGATTCCGTTAATGCCTTTACCGTACCAAACTACGGTATCTTTTCCGGCAGGGTGGCGCGGATTATCTACAAGCGTTGCCTGCCTGTTTAAGAAGCGATCGTAGATAACAATTTTTACATGCGGCGCCTGCTGTCCCGAACCGACAAACGGAACGCCGTATTCAATTACAGTAGAATCGGCAAAAGGATTCGGATAGTTTTGTTTTAGTTCGTAAGTATAAGGCGGCGGGTTTACTATTTCTTGTTCGCCGCAGGAAGAAAAAAGAAGCGCGATAACGATTATCGCTAGAGTGTTTTTCATAACAGGGGTCTCCTCTATTGTGGTGAATAGTTTCTGTAAAAAAATACGGCGAAATTATTTTTCAATCAACCGCTTTTTGAAGAAGGTGACGATACGCACTTCGTATTCTTTTCCGCCGACATCCTGCACATCGCTGTGTTTTGCGGCGGCAACAAACCACAGTTCTTTCGGTTCGTTGGCGGCAACAAATAATTCTTGGCTGTATTGGTATTTAATGAAGCGGTCGTCGATGCCGTGAATAAAAAAAATCGGCGCGCGAACTTTGCCGACTGCAGCAAGCGGCGAAACTTCGCGATGTTTAAAGTTTGCAATAATTTCCGAACGTTTCATTGAAATATTTCTAAGAAAATGCCACGGCAGACGCATCAATCGTTTTTGATAATCAACCGTAATTTGGCGCAGCGTTGCAAAACATGCTTCCGAAACTACTGCAGAAATTCTCGGTTCAATAGTTGCGGCTTGAATTGCAATCGCCGCCCCCATTGAAGTTCCGAAGACGCCAATGCTGCCGACAAAAATTTTATGTTTTTCGCATCGTTCAATCACAACATCAATTGCGCGCCGAAGATCGTATTTTTCGTAAAATCCGTATGTGCAATATTTTCCCCCGCTTTTTCCGTGAGCGCGGGAATCATAAAGTAACACGTTAAAATTATTTTTGTGCAGCGCTTTTGCAAGAAGTAGCCCGCTCATTTTATTGTCGCCGACTCCGTGCAGATAAATAACCGTTGCCTGCGGTTTTTCGGCAGGAATAAACCACCCGGAAAGTTTTGACTCTCCGTCTGTTGCTGTAAAAAAGAACTCGTCAAACGTTAAATCTAATTCGCGCGGCGATGTGGGATGGTTTCGCCGCTCATAAAATTCGGCGGTTCTTCTGCGCGGATTCAACAGCATTATCGGTCCAATCACAAATACCAACGCGGATATTGTGAGCATAAAAGCAATTATTATTAAAAGTAAAATAAGAAGCAGACTCATTGTGTTTGTTTTATTTGCTGAAATTATTCATAGAAACATTTGATTGTCATGCTGAGTCCCGATATTTTTTCGGTACGGGCATGACGACTTTACTTTGTTAGGCGAATATTTTTTTTCGTAACTTTAGTTACAAACGTACTATTTTCAGATAATTTTTATTCGTTGTAATACCGCAAGATAGAAAACAGCACATTCAAATCTTCTTGCGAAGAATAAAAGTGCGGCGCAATGCGCAGCATTCCTTCCCGCATAGAAATAATTACGCGCTGTTCCGTCAGATCGTCAAAAATTTCTTTTGCGCGCGGATGTGTAAGCGTAATAATTCCGGCGCGTTTATTTTTTTCGCGCGGAGTAACTATTTCAAAATTATTTTCATCGGCAAAAGCGATGATTGTATCTGTCAGCGAAAGCAAATGCGAATAAATGTTTTCAATTCCCGCTTCCAATAACAGAGAAGTTGATTCGCCGAGAGCGGCAATAGCGCTATAATTTTGTGTTCCATTTTCGTACCGCCGCGCGGTATCGTCCAGATCAATTCGATAATTAAAAAAATCGCCGAAGAAATTTTTATTGCTCGTCCAGCCGACATTTGTCTGACGAATTCTCTTTTGTAATTCTTCGGTAACGAAAACAAAACCAAGTCCCATCAATCCCATCAGCCATTTATTGCCGCCGTTGGAAAGAAAATCAATCTGCATTTCCTTTACATCCAGCGGAACTGCGCCAAGCCCTTGAATGGAATCTACGCAAAAAATAATGTTATGGCGTTTACATAATTTTCCAATTTCAGCCAAATCCGCCTTAAATCCGCTGAGAAACTGCACAAAACTGATGGAAAGAAGCTTTGTGCGGGGCGTAATTTTTTGTTCTATATCTTCAATGCGGATTTCATTTTTTATGTTTTGGATGAAATCAATTTCAACGCCGAAACGTTTGAGATTTAAGAAAGGAACAACGTTCGTTGGAAATTCGCTGTCATTTAAAATAATTCTATCGCCGGATTTCCATTCTAATCCGTTTGTAAGAATATTTAAACCTTCCGATGTGTTTGCGGCGAATCCAATCCGCTCCGGCGAAGCGTTGATGAGCGACGCAAGATTCATTTTTGTTTTTTGCACAGATGCAAGAACGGAAGGATACACATCAATATCGCCCGCGCTGCGGTTTTCAATATGCGCATGCAGAGTTTTTTTTACGCGGGAAGAAAGCGGACTGATTGTTGCATGGTTCAGCCAAATTTTTCCCGTGTGAATGTGCGGAAAATAATATCGGTATGTTTCTAACGGATAATTCATAATACAGGTAGAACATCGTTGGAGTCCATCTTTACGATGGACTCTAACGATGCGTATGTTTGTATATTATAGTAATGAGAAATGGAAGGAAAGGCAAGAAAGAAAATTTCTTTCGCAACGGCGGCGGCAAAACCGTATATTCTATACACAAAACAAATTTATTATTTTTATTGCACTATGCGCGGGAATTCGTTACTAAAATTTATTGATAAATACATCGGCTCGCTGTTAATTCTTTTTCTTGCGGCGTGGAGAAAATTATTTTCAACGCCAAACAAATTCGAAGTTCCTCAAAAAATTTTGCTTATCAAGTTTGCCGCTCTTGGCGATGCTGTTTTACTGCTGCCGGTTTTTTCCGCATTGCGAAAAAAATATCCCAGCGTATCGCTGGTACTGCTTGGAACAAAAATCAATCAAGGCATCATGGAATTATCGCCGAATGCCGTAGATGAGTTTATTGTTTTTGATTTTAAGAAAGTTATTACAAATCCGTTCTACATATTTCAATTTGCTTCTCGGTTAAAAGCGTACCATTTTGATATAATAATAGATTTTGAGCAATGGAATCATTTTTCTGCAGTTATCGCGCTCTTGACGGGAGTTTCGAAGCGGCTCGGATTTTTTTATTCGCGCATTCGTTCAAAAGCGTTTACGCAAATTTATGGTAGAAACAAAAAACTCCACGAGACGGAGAATTTTTTTAATGTCGCCGGCTTTTTCCATGAAAACAAAAATGAAATTACGTTTGATATTGCAAACAAAGAAATTGATGTTGTTCAAAAAACGTTAGAGAAATTCGGATGGAACAAAACGAAGAAAATTATTCTTATTCATCCCGGCTGCGGCGAACATGGCTATCCGCGGGAATGGTCTCCGCTCTATTATGGCGAGTTATGCAGGCGACTTTCGCTGCGCGGAGAATATTTTTTTGTTTTTACCGGCAGCGAAAGCGAAAAAAAACTTATTTCCGCCATAGTTTCGGCTGTTCAAAAAAATTCGTTCGTATGGAACGAGAAAAGTTTAACTAAACTTTCTTCGCTTATTTCATTGGCAAGCCTGGCAATTTCGGGCAACACCGGAATAATGCATTTAATTGCTGCATTTGAAATTCCGCAAATTGCCCTTCACGGACCTACCAATTATAAACAATGGGGACCGCTGAATAAAAATGCAATAGTTATAGAATCTTCCTGCCCGCAATGTCCCTGCTTAGATTTTGGTTCAGAATACCACAGAACCGACGGCTACTGTATGGCTCAAATTACAATAGAAGAAGTTTTTCAAGAAGCTGTAAAATTGTTGGGAAAGAGTTGAAAAATCTCTCAAACTCTTTTATCTACAACAAGTTGCAGAGATTTTGGCGGGGAAAATTTCATTGACTCTCTAAACGGATTTTTTTATATTTGTAGTCCTATTTACTACGTGAAAAAGAGAATAGCGAGGGTGTGTTTGTGAATTCTGAAAGAAATCATCATAAATCAAAAGATGATTCTTATGAAATTGTTGTAATTCCGGCGGGAGAGGCGGCAAACACAAAATCCGCTAAAATTTCGCGTACTGTAATAATCGGCGGAATAACCGGAATTGTGCTTGCAATTGCGGCGCTTACATCCGCGCTGTTGTTTTTTACTCCGATTAGCAGATATTTGCCGGTTTCAGACGGACAAATTTCGGCACGGTATGGAAATCAACTTCTGGACGTTCAAGAGCGATTGACAAATTTATCGCAAGAAGTATTAGTGCTGCGGGAGTATAACCGCAAATTGCGTTTTGCGCTCGGACAAGGAGAAGCAAAAGATTCTATTGCGGCGGAACTGCTACAGCCGAATGTAGAAAGCGGCAAAGTTGCTGCGATAACTCATTCGGATGAGCCGGGGAATGAAAAAGTTGAATCTGAAATTCGTGAAAATATTTCGCAGAGAAAAATACTTTCACAAGTTTTATTTGAAAAAGAAAAATCATTTCAGCCGCAGTTTCCGTTAATTGCGCCGGTTTCAGGGGTTGTTTCCAGAATTTTTTTTGCCGAACAGGGACATTTTGGAGTTGACTTTGCAGGAAAAATCGGCGCGTTAATTGTTGCGCCTGCAGACGGCTTTGTTGTGTTTTCGGGATGGACGCCTGACGACGGATTTGTGCTTATGATTTCGCACGGCGGCGGATATTTAACGCAGTATAAACACAATCAAAATGTTTTAAAGAGCGCAGGAGACTTTGTGCGGCGCGGAGAAACAATTGCGCTGCTCGGCAACACAGGAAAAACAAGTTACGGTCCGCATCTTCATTTTGAAGTGTGGAAAGATGGACAACCAAGAAATCCAAGCGATTATTTTATAGCGAGTGCAATGTAATGGCAGATAAACCAAATACAAGTCCGAACGTAATAAGCGCGGGAACGACTGTTGAAGGAAAAATTCGCACGCAGGGAAGTTTACGGTTAGATGGAAAAATGACCGGCGAAATTCACGCGGCGGAAAATCTTGCAATCGGCGTTTCGGGCGAGCTTGACGGATTGATGAACGGACGCAACATCACAATCGGCGGCAAAGTGCGCGGAAATATTAACGCAATTGAGAAACTTGTGCTGGAAGGGAAATCCGTAGTGCGCGGAGATATTCGCGCGGCGCGATTGGTTATTGACGAGGGCGCCGTGTTTGACGGCAAAGTTTCCATGTCCGAAAACAAGCCCGGTCAGCAAAATTATTAATAGCTATGCCGAATAATGAAAAAGAAAAATTCAGCGGAATGCTGCGTTCTTCCGGCGGATATTTAACGCTCGGAATTCAGCTTGCAGTTACGGTTGTTGTTTTTTTCTTCATAGGAAAATATTTGGATGAAAAATTCGGAACAACGCCGTGGCTGATGGTTATTGCAATAGTATTCGGAAGTATCGGCGGTTTGATAAAATTTTTCCACACGGTGATGGAATTAACAAAACAAGAAAATGAGCAAAAATAAACCGTTCAAAGAAAATTTTTTATTGCAAGTTTTTGCCGCAGTAATTGTTTCGGCGGGAATAACCGGCGGTTTTTTTTCAACCGATGTGGAAATTTTTAGGGCGGCTGTAGCGGGAATTTCGCTGAGTCTGTTTAATGCGCTTGCGGGATACGCCGCAATAGAGTTTTCATTTAACAAGTCGTACACGCAATTTATTCAAATAGTTCTCGGCGGCGTGTTGTTTCGATTGTTGTTGATGGCTTCCGCATTGCTGCTTTTAATAATGGTTTTCAAAGTTCATATCATTGCTTTGGTTGTATCGTTGTTTGGAATGTATGTTGTTTTTCTTTCAATGGAAGTTTTTTATATCTACGCTAAGTGGCAGAAAAAAATTAGCGCGTAATACAACGTTGTTATTTTAATTATTTCGATAATGTTAATAGAAAAAAATATTGCACACGGAACAACGGCGGTTGATACTGCAAAAGCGGTTGTTGATTCTGCTGCTGCACCTAGCGCACACGGCGAAGGCGGAGAAAATTTATTTACATCTCTGCTTCATCATATTTACGACAGCCATGAATTAGAATTTCCAGGCGGTCATATTGAGCTTCCGCATTTGGAACTATTTGGAATCAACATGTCGTTGACTAAACATGTTGTATTTTTATGGTTAGCGGCGGCAATTCTTGTGATTGTGTTGATAAGCGCTGCAAGAAAAAATTCCAAAAACAAAGCGCCAAAAGGAATTGGGAATCTTGTGGAAGTTTTTGTTGTATTTATTCGCGACGAAATTGTTCTTCCCAATATGGGAAAGGGCGGCTTAAAATATCTATCATACCTGCTCACAACGTTCTTTTTTATTTTAGTAATGAATTTGCTCGGCTTAATTCCTTATGGAGCCTCTGCTACGGGAAATGTGAGCGTTACAGCGGGATTGGCGATAGTTGCTTTTTTTATGATTCAGTATTCGGCAATTCGCGCGCAAGGTTTCGGACATTATCTTGCCCATTTAACGGGGGGCGTACATTGGGCGCTCTGGCCGATAATGATTCCTATTGAAGTGCTTGGATTGTTTACAAAACCATTTGCGCTCTGCATTCGTCTTTTTGCAAATATGACCGGCGGGCATATCGTAATTCTTGCTCTTATCGGTTTAATTTTTGTATTTAAATCTTTAGCGGTCGCGCCTGTTTCTGTTGCATTTGCTCTTGCAATAAATATGCTGGAATTGTTTGTGGCATTCTTACAAGCATATATTTTTACAATGTTAACATCGCTGTTTATGGGATTGGGGATGCAGACAGAGTCTCACGGCGACAATCATGCGCACGGACATTAAAAAGTTAATAAAACAACATAACATAAATCTTCATCAATTTTAGGAGAAAATAATAATGGAAGCACTCGGTCTTGGATATTTAGCAGCTGGAATCGGCGCAGGAGTTTCAATCATTGGCGCCGGGCTTGGTATTGGTAAACTTGCAGCCGCTGCAATGGAAGCAAGCGGTCGTCAGCCGGAAGTTGCGGGACAAGTTCGCACCTCTATGCTTATTGCTGCCGCACTTATTGAAGGTGCAACTTTTTTTGCGCTTGCAATTTGCATCATATTGGCAACCAAATCGTAATTTATATAGATGGGAGAAGTTGACGCAGCGTTGTTTGCTTCTTCTATCTAAATTTTAATTCTAAAGAGAAAAATATGTTAGATATCAATCCTGGATTGATCATTTGGACGCTCATAACATTTGCAATTCTTTTATTTGTCTTGGGAAAATTTGCATGGAAGCCGATTCTTCAAGCGCTGCATTCGCGCGAGCAGGAAATTGCTGATTCGATAAAAAAGGCGGAAGATGCGCGCAAAGATGCGGAGAAAATGCTTGCAGAGAATAAAGCAATGATTGCCAAAGCAAATGAAGAAACAGCGCGTTTGATTGCCGAAGGCAGAGCGATGGCAGAACAAGTAAAGAATGACATTATTGTTAAGGCAAATGAAAGCGCAAAGACAATGATGGCTCAAGCGAAAGATGAAATTGTGCGCGAAAAAGAGGCGGCGTTAACGCAGCTTCGCAGCGAAGTTGCCGACCTCGCAATTTCCGTTGCGGAAAAAATTGTTGACGAATCGCTCGACGGTGCAAAGCAAAAAAAGTTTGTTGATAAAGTGTTGCAGCAAATGCAAAAAAATTAAATTATTTGGAACCATGGCAAGTTTTAAAAACTTGTCATGGCTATAGTTTACATGACTAATCAAAGAGTAGCACAACGATACGCATCCGCTCTGATGAGTTTAACTTCGGAGCAAAAAAAACCGAACGCAATCGCCGATGATTTGCTGCTGGTTCTTTCAACATTGGAAAAATCAAACGAATTGTATCGCGTGCTTGTAAGTCCGATTGTTTCGAAAGAAAAAAAGAAAATAATTCTTGCCGAAGTATTTAAAAAGAAAGTCGGCGCGTTAACCGCAGGATATCTTTCGCAAATTGTTGAGAAAGGACGAGAAGATATTCTTATAGATATTTTGAAACAATATTTCATTCTTCGCGATGAGGCAATGGGAATTGTACGCGTTTCGGTGAAAACGAGCGTTGAGTTTTCTTCAAAACAGGAAAAAGAATTGCAAAAACAACTTGAGACGATGACAAAGAAAAATGTGGAAATTACATTTAGTCTCGACTCTTCGTTGAAAGGCGGATTTGTTGCGCGTATAGGCGATACGGTGCTTGACGGCAGCGTGAAGCGTCAATTAGAATTATTGAAACTGCGTCTTAAAGAAGGCGCATTAAACAATTAGAAAAATTTTTTTGTAAAGGATAAAGTACAATGGCTGAAGTTCGACCTGATGAAATAACTTCCATTCTTCGTAAACAACTTGCCGGATATGAAAAAGAAGTTGATGTGTATGATGTTGGCACTGTGCTGCAAGTCGGCGACGGTATTGCGCGCGTTTATGGGCTTTCACAAGTGATGGCGGGCGAATTGATTGAATTTCCGAATGATGTGTTTGGAATGGTTCTTAATCTTGAAGAAGATAACGTCGGCTGCATTCTTTTTGGCGACGACACGAAAATTAAAGAAGGCGATACGGTAAAGCGTACCAAGCGCGTTGCATCAATGCCGGTTGGCGAGGCAATGATGGGGCGCGTTATTGATCCGCTTGGTCGTCCGATTGATGGACGCGGTCCGATTAAAACTGAAAAATTTTATCCGATTGAACGAAAAGCTCTCGGCGTTATTCAGCGTCAGCCGGTAAAACAGCCGTTGCAAACCGGTTTAAAATCTGTTGATGGAATGATTCCTATAGGACGAGGACAGCGCGAACTTATTATTGGCGATCGCCAAACTGGAAAAACCGCCGTTGCGCTTGATACAATTATCAATCAAAAATATACTCATACCGAAGAAGCGAAAAAGCAAGGCGTTCGCCCTGTCTATTGCATTTATGTTGCAACAGGTCAAAAAGGTTCAACGGTAGCGCAAGTAGTCGGCAAATTGGAAGAACAAGGCGCAATGGCGTACACAACTGTTATTGCCGCAAACGCTTCCGATCCGGCGCCGATGCAATTTATTTCACCGTATTCCGGCGCAACGCTGGGAGAATATTTCCGAGACAGCGGGCGCGATGCGCTTGTTGTGTATGATGATTTAACAAAACAAGCCGCTGCGTACCGTCAAGTATCGCTGCTTCTTCGCCGTCCGCCGGGACGCGAAGCGTATCCCGGAGATGTATTTTATTTACATTCACGATTGTTGGAGCGTTCATCAAAATTGAGCGATGAAGAAGGCGGCGGCAGTTTAACTGCATTGCCGGTTATTGAAACGCAGGCAGGAGACGTTTCTGCATATATTCCCACGAACGTAATTTCTATTACAGACGGACAAATTTATCTTGAACCGAATTTATTCAACGCAGGCGTTCGTCCCGCTATTAACGTCGGAATTTCCGTATCGCGCGTCGGCGGTAATGCGCAGATTAAAGCAATGAAAAAAGTTGCCGGTCGTTTGCGTCTTGAACTTGCACAATACCGCGAACTTGAAGCGTTTGCAAAATTCGGTTCTGATCTTGATAAAGCAACGCAGCAGCAATTGCGGCGCGGCGCGCGTTTGGTAGAATTGTTGAAGCAGGGACAATATGTTCCGCTTCCGGTAGAAAAACAGGTTGTAATGATTTATCTCGGCACAAACGGATTCCTCGATGAACTTCCGATTAATGCAATTCAAAAATTTGAAAGAGAATTTCTTGAAATGATGGATCTTCGCCGTAAAGATGTTTTGACTGCGATTGCAGATAAAAAAGATTTGAACGACGATATTATTAAGAGTATTCG
>CAYXEE010000013.1:0-224 GCA_964463935.1 uncultured Chitinophagaceae bacterium
CCGGCGCATATTATTCCGAAAACGGCGTTGAATTAAAAAAATTTTCCATACGCGATGGAATGGGAATGGTTCTTCTTCGCAAAGCCGGATATAAAATTGCAGTCATCACAACAGAAAACACAAAAATTGCCGCTCTGCGCGCCAAGCGTTTAAATGTTGACGATTTATTCCAAGGCGTTACGCGAAAAGTTGAAGCAATCGAAGACTTACGAAAAAAATATTCG
>CAYXEE010000013.1:234-16458 GCA_964463935.1 uncultured Chitinophagaceae bacterium
CATTTGTCGGCGACGACATAAACGATATTCCTGTTTTGCAAAAAGTCGGATTTGCCGCAACGCCGGCAGATGCAACAGCAATCAATAAAAAAATTGCGCATTATATTACAAAAACAAACGGCGGACACGGCGCAGTACGCGAAGTGTGCGATCTTCTTCTCGATTTGAAATGGAAGGGCGATAAAATAACTGAACTGTGGTTAAAATAACCTATTTAGACCTCGCAGGTTTTTAAAACCTGCGAGGTCTTCTCACAATGAAAAACGTTCTCTTCATTACATATTTCTGGCCCCCATCCGGTAAAGCATCGCTTCACTGGCCTTTGTTTATTATCAAACATTTGCCCGCTTACGGCTGGCAGCCGTTTGTTCTTACAACCGATGAAGATTCTTTTTCTCATAAAGACGAATCGCTGCTTTCTGAAATTTCGCCGACTCTTGTTGTTGAAAAAACTTCTGCAAACGACCCATTTAATTTATACAGAAAATTTCTTGGGAAAAAAACCGACGCGCCGCTCGTTGCTTCAGAAACAATTTCAATGGAAAACAACGATTGGAAACACCGGCTTGCAATTTGGATTCGAATGAATCTTTTTGTTCCCGATGCGCGCGTAGGATGGAATTTTTCCGCAATGAAAGGCGCGCGAAAAATTTTACTCAGGAACAATATTGACGCTATTGTTTCAATCGGTCCGCCGCACAGTTCGCATCTTATTGGAAAGAAACTTAGCAGGCAATATCGTATTCCGCATTTCCCCGTTTTAATTGACCCGTGGGTGGATATTGTGTATTACAAAAATTTCAATCGTAATTTTATTACGCTTGCCGCAGATAATTATTTTGAGCGTTCAACATTAAAAAATGCAACAAAAGTAATTTTTGTTACAAAAGGAGCGCAGGAAGATTATCATAAAAAATATTCTTGGCTGAAAAAGAAATCGGATATTTTGTATTGGGGCTACAACGAAGAAAGTTTTTCGGACAAACACAACGCCGTAAACCCCGGCGAACAAATTATTCTTCATGCAGGAAATATTTTTGATTATCAGAATCCGGCCGGATTATGGAACAACATTCGTAATGAAATTGCACAAGGCAGAAAATTGCGAATTCGTTTTGTTGGAACTGTTAGTCCGGGAATTAAAAAATCAATTGAAGAACATGGTTTACTGCCTAACACAGATTTTATTGGGTTTCTGCCGTACAACAAAGTTGTAACAGAAATGCTTAATGCAGATTATCTTTTAGTTTGTGCCACAGAAAAACGCCACGTTCCCGGAAAATTGTTTGAATATCTGCGAACTGGAAATAAAATTATTGCATTCGGAGACGACAACGCGGAAGTAAAAAATATTATTGAATCTGCAAATGCCGGCAAATTGTTTCCATACAATTATTCGCACAACGACATTTTCTTTCAAGTAGATTCCGCTAAACCTAATAGTAAAACCGCAAAACAATACAGCAGAGAAATTATTGCAGGAAAACTTGCGGAAATTATAGAACAAACAACGGGCTAGCTCTGCTTCTTGTTTGAAAGAATTCGTAAATATGTTTCTTTCGTCATCTCAGCAGTCTTTTTCCATGAGAACAACTTTGCGCGTTCAAACCCTCTGGCTGTATATTCTTCTCTCAGCGATTCTTTTAATACCGCCTTGCGCAGTACTTCGATAAGACTTTCCAGATTTTCAGGATCAAAATAAGACGCCGCATCGCCGCCAACTTCAGGGAAAGAACTTCTATTACTTAACAGAACGGGCACGCCGCAAGAAAATGCTTCAAGAATTGGAATTCCGAAACCTTCATACAGCGATGGATACACAAACGCCAAGGCATTGTTGTAGAGAAATGCAAGAACGCCGTCCGTTGCATTCATGTGATGAATTTTATCAGAAATATTCAGTCTTTCAATTTCTTGTAATTCTGACTTGGTAAATTTTCCTCCGCCTGCACAAACAATGCGAATATCCGATTCAGATTTTAAAACTTCACGCGCCGCGCGTAAGAAGAAAAAAAAGTTTTTATACGTGTTTCGCGCTCCAACATAGAGAATATATTTTTCCGGCGTTTGAACTACAATATTTTTTGCATGCTCAACTGAAATATCGGCTGCGAGCGGAATAACATCAATACGAGATTCCGGTATATGAAGCAAAGAAACAATGTCGCTCTTCGTGTTTTCAGAAATTGCAATAATGCGGTTTGCGCGTTCAGCCAAAGCTTTTTTATTTTTTATCGTAAAATCCAGCGGATGAAAATGATGCGGATACCGTTCATGCGCCATATCGTAAATAGTTAACGCAAAAGGAACATCGCCGATAATATCTAAAAAATATTTATGGTAATATGTAGGGTGAAAAATATCCGGCGGAGAATGCGTAGAAAACTCCTTTTTAAAATACCACTGATTCAAAAGACGGATAAGTTCATTGCGTCCGATAAAACGACGAGATGCAAAAAACGGCTTCGGCGTTTGAAGCAAAAGATTTTTAAGGTAGAAATTATTTGAGTACTGAATTAAAATTTCTGCGCTTACTTCTTTCGCTGTATTAAAATATTGATACAGTTGAGAGTAATATCTTGAAATTCCGCCGTATTCTTGAAAAGAAAATACTAAATGGTCAAAAAGAACTTTTATCATTCTCAGTTGTTCTTTCCGATGCGCAATTGCTGCGATTGCAGCGAATCAGTTTTAGTTTTACCCCCAAGCGTTTTTTTTACAAACAACGGAAATCCGAAAAGCGATGCTTTTAACAACAAATTAAATACGGCGTTGTTTTTCTTTTTGCGCGAAAGCATATGAAAACTTTTACCGTTTGTACACAAATGCAAGTTATATTTTTGCGCAACCATTTTTAATGATTCTAAAGAATACAATGAAATGTGCTGTCCGTGTGAAAAATAATAATATGCCCACAATTCAGGATGAGGCGCCTCATGTGAAAAAATTTCTGTTGAAAATAATATTGTATCGGTTAATTCCAGAAGTTTTTCAATCTCCGGCAAGGGATGTTCAAAATGTTCAAAACATTCAAACGTAGTAACGGCTTCAAATTGTTTTTTATTCTTTAGTTCGTATTCATATCCTTTCGAAAAAATATTTTCTGTATAGGGGTCGTTCCAGAAAAAATCAAAACCGTAGTCGCGCATTAAACGAACAAACAATCCATAGCCGCCGCCGTAATCTAGAAATTTATTTTTTGCATTGAACAAATAAAATAACACCATTGAGGAGCGTTTGGCAAAGAGTAAATTTCTCTCCACCAATCCGGTATCTTCAACATTTATTGAATTTTTATACGCTTCGTTCAGCCAAAACGGATGCTCGGTTTGAATAAATTTGCAGTTCGGACATTGAAAGTACTGCACGGAATACTTAGTAAGTATTTCCTTTTTAAAAAGAACCTCCGTTGCTTTACCGCAAATTTTACAATACATAATCGTGCGTTAATAATTTTGAAACAAACGAATGAGCTTGCGCAATTTATTAGGATTAAGATAATGTGAATACGTATAATTATCCGCTTCAATATTCCGTTCAATTTTTTCAGGATGGATTATTTTGTCAATTGAATCTGTCGCTCTATTTGCAAGCGGATCATTTTTGCGAAATGTGTGCGTTGCTTCTGCGCTAAAACCGATATTTGAAATTAAATTTACATTGGGAATAATCGAAAGTCCCTTATTTTTTTTTACCGTAAACATCCACTGAAAATCCCACGTATCTTTAACATTATTATACACTGCTTCGAAATTTTTTTTCCAAAAATTTTTCACACGAGCGTCGGAAAACAGTTTTTCAAAAGAGCCATCCTTCGCCATTTCTCCAAACTCTTGAATGGAAACATCATATTTTTCCCACGCTCTTTTCCATGCAGCCCATCCCCAAATATGCGTTATTTCTGAAAAATAATAGCTCCCGTTTCCTGCTTTCTTTCCATCTTGAAAATTTGTTCCGCCAATATGCATAATTCGCGCATCATTTCGATAGGTATCCAGCATTACTTCGCAAAACTTGAAAAATGTTAAATCCGGCAAACAATCGTCTTCTAAGATTATCCCTTCCTGAACATTTTCAAAGAACCATTGAATGCCGCTGCTGACGCCGATTTTGCATCCTTGATTTGTTTCGCTAAAACGAGTGTGAACGTTGCAATCCCAATCGACAGTAGAAATTATTTGACGCGTTTGTTCGCACAATTCTTGTTCTCCTTTTTTATGCGCGCGAGGTCCATCTGCGGAAACAAATAACTCGGCAGGGCGAATTTCACGTATGCGTTGAAAAACTCTGTGCGTTGTTTCAGGACGATTAAAAATTAAAAATAAAACAGGAACGGTAAAATTATTGTTGTTCACTTTAGTTGCGTGTCATTTGCAATTTATAAAATTCATATTCTTTTATCTGCGATTCAATTACATGCGCCAAAATGCGTATTGATGTTGTAATTGGAAAAAATCTATAACAAAACGAACTCAGACGCACATTCGGTTCGCGAAAAACAATGTCTTGAGCAAAATTTGTCCATCGGTTTTTTGGCATTAAATCCACCGTCATTCCTGAATGCGCGGAGGGCAAAAGCATATTTGAACCATGCACTCCAATGGTAACGCGGCTTTCCGCATATATTGTACATTGTTGGCGTTCGGTCTCTTCTGTAAAATGTTCCACCCGTAAATCTTCAATCCATTTTGGAAAATTTGTTTTTTTCCCCATTCCAACAATTGTATAGTCGGCATGCGGCAAAACTTTTCTCAATTTTTCAAAAAGTTTTTGTATTTTTTTATTTTGAATTTTTAGCAGTACTCCCATCAGATTCATCCGCTTTGCAATCTCAATTACATAGGCATTGCTAATCCACGGTCTATCATTGCGCCATACAAATGTAATACGAAATTTAGCTTCGTTGTAACTATGCGGTAACACTCTTGAATATCGTTCTATCTTTGAAATAGTTGGATGCGAATATGCGTAGCTTGCATAAATTGTATCAAAACGCGCGCACTCTTTTTTAATTTTTGCATCAAGATCGGGATAATAATTATTTGCTTTTGAAAACGGTATATCCACCGTCCAAATTTCCGCAACGCCCTCGGGAACAAGCCATTGTAAATTTTTTTGTACGATTACAATCAAACCTAATTGATAATCTTTATCTACATGCCGTTCTGCATTAAATAATTTCAACAAGGAGTGACCATAATAATTATCTATCGTGTTTAAAATAATGACGTTACGGCTTTCTTTAATTTTTTCTATTTTAATTTCTATTTGTTCGCCGTTAGGTTTTTCCAATGAATGAAGGAATGGAATTCCAAGCCATTTTTTCACTATTGTATTACAAAAAACTTTTTTTGATGTACGATTAACAGTGCAGGGAAATGTTACGGCATGACCGACTGGCAGATCGGCAACATAAGCTTCGTTCGTTTGTTCGGAATATGCTTCAACGCACGTGTGAATTCCCTGCCACAGAATATTGTTAGCAGTAAGCTTTTCACCATGCGGTGTAACGGGATGAAAATCAATTTCCGGAAAAATTTTTATCATGTCTATTTGCTATGTTCAAGTTTAGCCGAAAATGTTTCTTTGGATTGCTCTCCAAAAATACTTTTGCCAATGCGTTTGGGATGTATTTTGTTCTTCACCAACCATGCAAAAGAAGGCGGCTGCAAACGATATTCATTCTTTGTAACTATTTCCCAGAATTCGTTTTCATCTTCCACTATTCGCAGCGGAATCGAATCAGCAAATTCGCTTCCAACGGCAAGTAGTCCTTGAAAATAATTATCCAGCACGAATAAATTTTTCTCCCGCATAATCTTTCCGTATTTTGAAAAATTTTTAGCCGCTGCCAGTTGGGTTTTTGTTTTATCAATGCAGATAATTGTTCCATCGGCAATATCAAGAAGATTGAGGTGGACGCTAAAATTGTACGCATAATCATACAGCGGGCGTGGAAATTCAATATAAGCTTTTTTCCCTACGCGCAAAATTTCAGAAGCTAATAATGACAGGTCGCTTACCGGCACATGTTCAAAAACATGAGAACAGATTACATAATCAAACGATTTGTTTTTGAATGGAAGCTTTCCATTAACAATTTGAAACAGCGGTTTGCCTTTGGTGTTTAACGCATTTCCTCCGAACTGTGCTAAATCTACAACGCTATTTTCATCAAAAATATCGGCAAGACAATCGGAACGCCAAAACGGATAGGCGCCCGGTCCAATTTCAAGCACAGAATCAGAAAATCCAATTTTCATTACGTGCGGAAAAAACATATGTACATTTTTTTATAGTTTTTCAAAAAGATATAACCCTACGCCGTATCCTTTTTCATATTTATACTCGTCGCACAATTCGTTTCCATAAATATATTTTTCTTCCATAAGCATACAGGAAGAAAATAATCGACGGATATATTCCGGCGTAAATGCGCGGTGAGCGTTAAAATAAATAGTATTAATTTTATCTACCGGCGCAGAAAAATATATTTTCCCTTTCGGCGCCGACACTCGAATTATTTCTGCAATTGCTTTTTCGCTTCCAAATTGATCAAGCGGATCGCCGTATCTTCCAAGTCCAATATGCTCCACAACACACAACGAAGAAATTGAAAGAACAGAATTATCTGCAAATGGCAGATCAAGAATTGTGCCTTTCGTAAAATGCAGATTTTCTAATCGTACTTCAACAGGGCGAATGTCCACCATAGTTGTAGGTACAAATTGGGAAATAATTCCTATAGTTTTTGCTGCGCTGCCAATATCATAGTGATGCACAGGATTGTTTTTAAATATTTTTCCGGCTGCCCACGCATCTTGATAAAAATAAATTGGATCAATAGGAGTTGTTTGTGTTTTATCCGTTAAACAAGGATATAGATTTCTCGGTGAAATAAAAAATTTAGGATTTTTTTCAAGACTTTTATACCGGAAGAACTCTGCAACAAACAATCCAAATTTCCAAACCATTTTAACAATATTTGCATGAAACTGACTTATGAGCAACGAATGAATTCGAAACAAGGTTTTTGCATACAATATATTTTTAAGAATGTTCCGCATCCCATTTCCGTGAAAATTTATAAAATGTAAAAATACCAAGCGCCATAGATTTAAAATTCCTGCGAGTTTTTGGAAATACTGCATCCCAAAAAAAGATTGTTATAATATACCCTATGTTAGCAGAAAGTATCGCGCCTAAAACTCCAAACTTAGGAATAAAAAATAAATTTGAAACAATGCTTGCGACTGAACCCGTTACTGCGCAAAGTAATGAATGAGTAAACATATTTTCTGCAGAAATAAAAATTGTTCTTGCCACGCCAAAATTTGAATAAATTCTTGACCAAATTAAAAAACTTAAGGGAATGGCGGCTGCAATAAATTCTTTCCCATACAAGATATAAATTATTTGATAGCTCAGCAATGAAATGGGCAGACACGTAACTACTGTAATTATGAACATCAGACGATAAAGATTGATCATTCTGCTGTAAAATACATCTTCGCTCCACTCTTTAGATTTTACAATTGTTGGATACACCGAGGTCAAAATAATCATTGGAATAAATGCTAATGGTTCAGCTGCTTTTACAGCCGCTGCGTACACGCCAAGTTCTTTTTTTCCCAAAAGTTCTCCAAGCATTACTTGGTCAATTCGCGCTTGAATAAACAAAGCAAAATCAGAAATGATAAGCGGCCAGCTGTTTGTTAACAATTGCACGGCGGTTTTTAATTTTGGCTTCCAATGAAAAATCGAAAATCCTTGTCTAGCATACATTAGTATTAAACCAACCGAACCGATAAATATTTCCAACGCGCTTAGTACCACAAAAATAACAATGTTACCTTGAAAAATGATTGTGATTATTTTGCAAATATTCAGCAAAAAGAATGCTGTATTTTTTGCATAGACAGTATATTTTGACTGCACCTGCGATTGGAACCAAAAATCTATTACGTCAAACGATTGGAATAATAATCCGAAGCCGGTAATAACGACAAGAATGTGGGTATAATTATCGCTCGGACGAATGGTAAAAATAGCGGCGGTTGAAAGCGCTAATGCGGCAATTGCGCCAAGCATCCGAAGGTGAAATGCAGAACCAAGAATTTCATCTCGACGCGACACATTTCTTACAATATCGCGCACAACAATACTATCCAAACCCAGCGTTGCCAATGGAGCAAACATACCAACAAATGCCAAAGAAAAACTTAGAATTCCGTTTAGCTCAGTACCAAGGTATCGTGTCAGCCAAGCATTAACAAGTATACCGCCGCCCAAACGTAAAATTCGGTCTGCGGATAGCCACGTTAAATTAGAAAGAGTTTTCTTTAAAGTCGGGGAAAGTTGAAGCACGAAAAGTTTGTTTGAATAATACTTAGAAAAATAATGCCCCGAAATGAACCGGGGCTGTGTAATTTTTTTTATTTTTTACAGTTATAATTTTTTATTAAAATATTTTTTATATCCCAAAAAAACTAGTCCTAAAATAATTACAATATTAGTAATTAAGCTGATTTGTTTGCCTGCATAAAAACCGTTTGGCTCAAATTTCATAACAAGAGAATGCTCCCCTTTGGGAACAACAACGCCTCGAAACATATAATTTATACGATAAATTGGCGTTTCAATTCCATCTATATATGCCTTCCATCCTTCCGGATACCATGATTCGCTTAAAAATAAAAGATTGTTGCCGGTTGCTCGGACTTTCACTTCTAAGTCTTGAATGCCATAATGAACATACTCTGCTTTTGCTTCTGCGGTCGGAATATCTAATTTTAGATTCGGTTCTTCCATAAAAAATGCGGTTTCATGCGGATCAAATTTCATTTCTTTAATATTCGTTAAAATATCTAAACCTTTCGCAACTTCATAGCGATTAACAAAAAAAGTCCGGGGTAAAGAAGCTTTATTGAATATAATATTTCGTTCGCCTTTAAAAACAGGAGCTAAAATTTGGTTAGAGTCTAACTGATTTGAAATAATATATTTCACATTCATCAAACCCCAGAGAAGCGGATTTCCAATGCCTACTACATCAAACATATCTTGAATTTGACGCATCTTTGCGCCTTGATATCCATACGCGCTTTGAATTCTCCAGTACGCAAGAGTATTATCATACGGCGGCTGACCATTTTCAAATTGCAGCGTACGATACAGCGTTGAATCTTGTTTTAAAAATTTTACAAAATCCGGCGCCGCAAACGTTTCTTGAACTTCCCTGTGAGGTTTTGCATCAAATGGTTTGTAATTTATTCGCCATAAATCAAAAAGCACAATAGCAATTAAACCTGCTGAAAGAAAATTGTATTGCAAAGATTTTTTCCAATAAAGATAGAATCCGCCAAACGTTACGCTTAATAGCAAAAACAATATTGAAATATCTACGGCTACCATCTGTGTAACAATATTGTACAACTCATTCAACACTCCTTGATTATTACCGTACGAACGTGCAAGCGTCTGTGTTGCTTCTTGTTGTGAGAAAAACCCGGAGTATATAGAAATGAAAATATCTTTCGCAACCATTGAAATAAGAAAAGCTATTGCAAAAACGCCAACGGCGTAAAACCAATTTTTCTTTTCACTTTCATTATTTATACCATTAAGCAATGAAGAAACTCCGTATGCGGCAAGAACAGGAATAAGAATCTGAACCAAAATTAAAGACATTGATGGAATTCGAAACTTATTGAACATCGGGAAATAGTTAAACATTACATCGTAAAGCAATGAAAATTCTTTCCCGAAAGAAATAATAACAGCAACAAAAATGGTGATTGCTGTATATTGAACAAATGAATCTTTTTTATTTTTCCAAAAACCAATTAATGCCAATGCCAAAATTACCACTCCCATATATTGCGGAGCATCGGTAAACGGCGATGGTCCAAAATACGTATTAAGACGCATCGGTCTGCTTTGAGTTAGCATACCGGAGTATTCATGCCAGCCAAACCCATGACTGGAAGGAATAATAAACGACAACATTTCGCCGGGTGAAAACGACCATTGCGTAGCATAATCATAATCAAGCCCGCCATTCGTAGCGCCTTTTTGAATTGCTTGTGCAGAAGGAACTATCGGATCGGAACCTCGCATTGAATATTTTGAATATTCCAGTGTGGAAAAATATTGGTCGCCTGTCATTGCAAATGCGATACCTGTAGCAATTACTAAGATTGAAGCAGAACGCAAAACGCCCTTCCAATCTTCTTTTACTATAACGGTCCGAATGAAAAAGAAGATATAATATATCATTAGTGCAAAATAGACATAAAAAATCATTTGCATGTGGCTTGGCAGAATCATAAAATGAATAAGCACAACAAGTAGGAGAGAAAGCCAAAGACTGAACTTAAACCGTAAGCGTTCTAAAATCAAAAAAATCCACGGAAAAAAAGCAATCACCGGTATTTTGGTCATATGACCAACCATAATTAAAATTGCAATAAAAGTAGAATGTAATACTCCCAATCCCGCTATTAGTGAGGCAATTTTATTCTTAGTCTTTTCATAAGCAAAAAAATACACTCCCAGTCCGAGAAGTAAATAATATAACAGCTGCCACCCTATTTCAGGATTATTCATTAAATAACCAAAAACTATATGTGTTCGGTTAAGAAGCAGCACTGTAATATCGAAATACCTTTCGCCATGAACAGATAAACTTGCATATCCGGGCATTCCGCAAAATATATATGGATTCCAGAGAGGAAAAATCCCCTCTTTTTCTGCATCGCTAACCAGCGTTACAAAACTTTTGGATGCTATATTATCCGCAGCATTAAATACTTTTCCTTCAAAAATTATTTGATTATAAAATATTATCATTGAAAGAAAAATAACTGTTGCAGCCGCAGCGTGCTGATATTTTTCGGGGATAAATGATATATCGGTTTTTTGTTTAAGATTTTTTTTAGATATTGCCATTGCGGTCTCTTTAAAAATTATCAAAATAACTTGTTCAAGATAGTAGAATTTATTAGAGATTCCAAGAAATCAAACTAATTGCCTTTAAAAGCAAATTAAATTTCTTTTTGTCTAAGCAGAATCGTTATTGACTCTCTTTTTTAACCTAATTATATTTCAACAACATAAAGAAATCACAACTCTATAACTTTTTAGGAGATTTACAATGTCAGATTATTCACTCGACGCACTCGGAATGGTAGAAACCAAAGGTTTGGTCGGCGCAATAGAAGCCGCAGACGCAATGGTAAAAGCGGCAAAAGTTACTCTTATCGGAAAAGAGCAAATCGGCGGCGGATATGTTACTGTTATGGTTCGCGGAGATGTTGGAGCAATTAAAGCAGCAACAGATGCAGGAGCAGCCGCAGCGCAGCGCGTCGGCGAATTAGTTTCCGTTCACGTTATTCCACGCCCTCACAGCGATGTTGAATTGATTCTCCCTAAACGTCCGGCTGTAAAATAATTTCTTCACTGCTTGCCAAGTCTTAAAACTTGGCAAGTTTGTCTTATAGAATATGATTGATTTTGCATTAGGACTTGTTGAAACCAAAGGTCTCGTCGGAGCAATTGAAGCCGCCGATGCAATGGTAAAAACAAGCAACGTAAAACTTATTGCTCGCGAACGAACCGACCCCGCGATGTTCACCATAAAAATAATTGGCGATACCGCCGCTGTTCGTTCTGCCGTTGATGCCGGAGCATCTGCCGCGCAACGGTTAAACCAGCTCCTTTCCAAACATATTATTCCGCGTCCTGCAGATGGAATGGAAAGTATTGTTTTTGCAAAATCATTTTTAAGCGAAGATGAAATTGCAGAACTTTTGGGAAATACAATCAATACTTCCCCTGCGCCGCAGATTGCAGAAAAAGAACTTGAAATTGTACAAGAATTGCCTTTGCAATCTCAGCAACTATTTTCTGAATCGTCTGAAAAAGATTTGTATAGAAATGAATTATCTGCAATGACGGTGCATCAACTGCGAAATTATGCTCGCGGCGTAGAAGGACTTTCAATATTCGGAAGACAGATTTCAAAAGCAAACAAAGAAGAGCTTATTACTGAATTGCTACAAGCGCGATTTGACAGATAATTTGCTGTAACAATCTATTCTCTATATGCCCGCAAAAGCGGGCATTACATTTTTTGTTAAACCAATAGTATGAAAGAACGTAAAGTTTCAATATTTCTTTTCTCGCTTGTCTTTGCCGTTTTGGTGTGGATTTCCGTGAATCTTGGAAATACATTTCAAGCCGATGTAAATATTCCCATACGTATTGAAAACTTACCGTTGAATAAAGCTGTTTCGTCGTCGCTTCCGAGTTCCTTAAAATTAAAAATACAAGGAACGGGATGGCAAATACTTAATACGCGTCTTTCCCCAACTCTGTACTATTTATTAGACTTTAACAGCGTTTCTTTGCACGATACGTCGTTTACAAATAAGCAATTTTTAGAACACAGCAATTTATCCAAAGATATAAAAATAATTGAATCCTTCCCCGAGACATTAGTTGTACGCATTGATGAGGTTGCATCAAAACGTGTTCCAATAATTCCCGTTGTGCGTTCACAGTTTAGAAACGGTTTCGGACTCGTAGGAAAAATTAAAACCTCGCCGGACAGCATTACACTTTTCGGCGCAATAACGCTGCTGCAAAAAATTACTTCGTGGAAAACGAAAGAGTTGGCGTTGGAAGATATCTTTACGCCGATTCATATCGGCGTTGAAATTTCTGATTCGTTGTCAATTCAAATAACACGCTCAATTACAACGGCAACCGTTTCGTTCGACGTGCAGTCAATCGCTGAAAAAAAAATCGAAAATATTCCGGTAGAAATTTTGCAAGTGCCTGAAAATCGCACCGTTGTATTAATTCCGCAAACAATTTCTATCATTATCCGCTCCGGCGTTTATACTATCGCGCAGATTTCTGAAAAAGATTTTAACGCTTATGTTGATTACAAAACTATTTTATTGGATACAAGCGGATTTGTACAGCCGATAGTAAACGGACCGGACATTGTTAAAATTGTACAAACACAACCGGAAAAATTACAGTATGTTATACGCAAATAAAAAATCCCGCACGAAGCGGGATTTTTTATTTTTCCAATTCTCCAAATTTTAGAATGCTCTATTAAACCTAAAGAAAACGCTCACCGGCGCGCGAACATCTGTTCTCCAAGCAAATCCAAGCCGCGTATCGCTGCCAAAGCCAATGGCGAAACCAACATCAGATTTGATATTTGTTTTATTAAACGTTTCAAATCCTTCATAAATTTTTTTCTTCGCAGCAACAGTTGTAACAATTCCCGCATCGCCGAATACAATAAAATTAAAATTTGATGGCCAGAAAAAAATGTCGTCCAATAAATCATAATTCAGATATTCAAGATTTGCAAGAATCATTCTATTTCCGGCAAATTCCTTAAATGAAAATCCGGGCATAGTATTCGCGCCGCCTATTTCCAGCGCGCGTTGTTGTAACAAATCTCCTTCAAGCGCGCCGACTCGCACTCTTGCGCTTACTTGATCTGAACCGGTTAACGGTTGATAGCGACGAATATCTACTAAAAGATCGGTAAAATTAAAATCACCGCCGAGTTGACTTCCCGCATACTCTACGCTGGAAAATAAATTCCATCCTTCGGAAATCCGGCGGAATTTTTCAACAGTACTTAAGCCGGCAGAGACTTTAACGCTGCGCATAATTCCTTCGCTGATTATCGGGTTATTGCGAAATGATTTTTTCCCTCCGAACAACGACCAATTCACGCTGTTTTCCAGCGACTTGTAGCGGTCGTAGCTGTAACGAACATCAAATAATGTTGCATAATTTTCTCTTGTGTATCGCGCGGTGTGCACAGAAAACCCTTCGCGCTGAAAATAATCGCGATAATCTTCTCTCACTAATAATGATGTTGCAGTATTTTCTCCCGTCTGCATTATCCACTCATCTTTAGAATCCGTTAAGCTGTGCATTTCAGAGCCGATTTCGTAGAGCGCATCGCTGGCGGCAAACTGTCTATCAATACCTAATTGAAGCCGCCATTTGTGCATTCCAAATCCATAGCCGACAGAACCGTGTCCGATTAATGTTTTGCTTCCGTCCCAATAATATTTTTTTTCAGAACCGAAACCGAGAAATAATCCTTCCACGCGGTTGTAGCGGAACATTGTATGCTCGTCAAGAAGTTCATCATTATTCCACCACGCATACGGTTTAAACGAATATGAATATTGCGTACGCTGCGTTTTCTTTTTCTTTGATGTTGAAACTCCGCTTGTTTCTTCCGTGTACCCTTCAACCACGGCATTTTCAGCTTTTTCTATCGAACCGTTTATTGCGCGGGCATTTCCTTTTACAATTCCTGTGTTGATAATTTTAATTGTACCGTTAAAAACTACCGCATCGCCTTTCACAACGCCGCGAATGGTAAGCGTTCCATTTTTAACGACTATATCGCTGCCGATTGTGTCTTTCTCTGCAACTTCGGTATCGCCGTTAAATGTTACCGCATCGGCTTTTGTTTTTCCTTCGCCTTCATCGTCCGAAGAATTATTTTCAATTGTTACAGATTTTTTTCCGTCGCGCTGTTCGCTCATTTGTTCAATTTGCTGTGTAACGCTATCAACTATATCTTCAATTATTTTTTCTAATTTATCTGAAACATCGTCGTTGTTTTTTTCGCGCGGCTTGGACGAATCTTGACCAAATAATGCAATGGAAAATGCAACAAAGAAAATGAAAAAAGCAGATAACGATTTCATAAATCCCTCAATTTTTAGTCTAATTTTCTTTACGACTCACAATATAAAAAGTTGCGAAACAGAACGCCGTACATTTTGAAGAAACGCTTCAATTTCGTAAATTTTCTTTACGAAAGGAAGAGTATGAGACTTTGTATAAATATTGACCACATTGCAACATTACGCAACGCGCGCGGAGGAAAAGAGCCCGATCCTGTTGCCGCGGCATATATTTGTGAAATTGCCGGCGCAGACGGAATTGTTGTTCACTTGCGCGAAGACCGACGGCACATTAAAGATAGAGATGTTTATCTTCTTCGGCAAACGTTATCAACAAAATTTGATTTAGAAATGGGAGCGAACGAGGAAATTATTACCATTGCGCTTGAGGTTGTTCCCGACTTGGTTACGCTTGTTCCCGAAAAACGTCAGGAATTAACAACCGAAGGGGGATTAGATGTTGCCGCGCAAAAAACAAAACTTCGCGATGTAATTAAACGGTTTCATAAAAAAAACATCGCTGTTAGTTTGTTCGTTGATCCGGTTAAAGCGCAAATAAAAGCATCGCACGATATCGGCGCAGATATGATTGAAATTCACACCGGAGAATATTCGGAAGCAAAAAAACAGAAAGAACAACTGCGATTATTAAATGAAATCCGCATGGCGGCGGAATATGGAAAAAAATTTAAAATGGGCGTAAATGCCGGACACGGCTTAAATTACTTAAATGTAAAAGCAGTTGCTGATATTTCTGAAATTGATGAATTGAGTATCGGTCACGCAATTATTTCGCACGCTGCGTTTGTGGGATTAGACCGGGCGGTGAAAGAAATGATGCAATTAGTACAATGAATTTTTTTTTCACAAGAAATCCAGCTAATGCGGGGTTTCTTGTCAGTCTGTAATTCCTAATTTTTTAATATCGTCTCGAATCTTTGCCGCTTTTTCGTAATCTTCTTTTTCAATCGCTTCTTTTAAGGAAGATTGAAGCTGTTCCAGTTTGGAAGTAAATTGTTTTGTCGGATTTTGTTCTTCGTATTTTTTTGTTTCATCTTCATCATTCTCGGAGTCGTCTTCGGAAATAATTCCCGCTTCATCCAACACATCTTCCTGCACAAAAATCGGAGCGCCGTAACGCACAGCAAGCGCAATAGCATCGCTCGGACGGGAATCAATTTCATGCGTTTCACTTAAACCTTCTACAACAAGTTTTGCATAAAATGTTCCTTCGCGCAATTCGCTGATACACACTTCGTTTAATGAAACGGCAAATGTATCAACAATACTTTTCATTAGGTCGTGCGTTAACGGCCGCGGCGGTTTCATTCCTTCAAGTTCCAACGCAATGGATTGCGCTTCAAATGCTCCGATAATTATCGGTAATTTTCTTTTTCCGTTTGATTCTTTTAAAATCAATGCGTAAGCGCCGGCGCTGGACGGGCTTGTTGATAATCCTAAAATATCTAGTTGGATTTTCTGC
>CAYXEE010000014.1:0-11762 GCA_964463935.1 uncultured Chitinophagaceae bacterium
CAATGCAAGTAATTTTATTTTTTTGAGTTTAGTAATCAGCGATTTTTTCATACCATCATAAAATTGTTTTTGTTGCGTCAAAGATACGGAAAAAATGTTGCGATTAAAACTTTTCATCTTGAAGCAGAAGGAAGTTTCCGTTACATTTCTCAATGGAAATAGCCATCATATCGGACATTCACGCAAATGCTGAAGCGTTAAACGCCGTTCTTTCTGAAATTGACAAACGGAATATTTCAAACATTATTTGTCTTGGCGATATTGTTGGATACGGACCGGAACCCGAAGAGTGTATCTCAATTATTCGAGAGCGAAACATTCCCAGCATTCTCGGCAATCACGATAAAGCTGCGATAGATTATGAAATTCGGGAAGAGTTCAGCGAACTTGCGCGCACAGCAATTCTTTGGACAGAGCAACAGCTTTCCGAAAACAGCAAAAATTTTCTCACAAATCTTCCAATGACGGTTGATGTATATGGACAAACATTTGTTCACGCATCGCCGCTGATGCCGGAAAATTTTCGTTATATTTTTTCTTATGCGGACGCGCTGCCTGCTTTTTCTTCATTTTATACGCCGCTATGTTTTATCGGACACACACACCGGCCGGCAATGTATTGCGAAGATATGACTACGCGCGAAGTGGAAAAAGGGAAAAAATTTATTATTAACATCGGCAGCGTCGGTCAGCCGCGCGACGGCGATTGGCGAGCGTGTTTTTGTCTGTTTGATACTGAAAAATTTATTTCAAGATTTGTCCGGCTCGAATATGCTGTTGAAGAAACCCGGAAGAAAATATTACATGCCGGATTGCCGCAAAAACTTGGAGATAGATTATTGGTTGGGATATAATATTGATAATGACCTAATCTCTTTACCGAGTATAAAGTAATGCGAAAAAAAATAAAAAATAATTCATAGCCGGGTCCGATGTACGATTTAACGTGATATCTTCGGGACATACAGATGCTTCGACAAGCTCAGCACAAGTTCTAATACAGCGCGGCGAAATTGGAGTTTGCAAGTTTAAAATTAAAATATCGGTGTTTGCTTTAAAGTTTTTACTAATCAACAAATATTTTTACACGCACGCTTGCGGTTTCACGCAGCTTATCCCTAAGGGATACCTTCGGAATGCGCAGTCCTTTAGCCCGCATATGCTTTGATCTAATTCCGAAAAGGAGCAGTATGAAAAAAATAATAACCATATTCTCAATTTGTAATCTTCTTTTTTCTTGTGATCACACTATTGATAATAAAGAGACAAAAATCGGAGCAAATGCCGGAGAAGATCAGATTTCGTTTGTTGGTAGTTATTCAGTACTTGATATTTCAAAAAGCATTATCAACGAACCGATTGACTTAATAGAATGGATTCAAGATGCTGCTAATCCGCAAGAAATGAATTTGTTTGCACAATCATCATTAAATGACAGGTGGGTTGTTGGTTTCGAAAAAGATGGGATATATAAATTTACTCTTTCTATAAAGTGTAAGAGTGGAAATGTCTATACCGACAGCGTAATAATTACAGTGAAACCAAGACAGATTAGCATAATAGAAGATATTTACCTTGAAGCGCGCATACGGTACAAACTTAATTATAAAGAAGGAGGGCTGAATGCTATAAAGTTAATGATGTTAGATACGTTACTGTATGCTGATTTCATCCTGAAAAATTACAAAACAAAAAGTATTAAGGGTATAGAAAATTGTTCCAATCTTATATACTTGCCTTTGTCCAATGAAAGCATCACTGATTTGACACCACTTTCGGCTCTTACTAAGTTAGAATTCCTTGACCTTAACCAAAATTATACTGTCGAAGATATTTCACCTCTTACTAATCTGGTAAATCTTAAGAAACTCATTTTATATAGTAATCCAATTAAAGATATTAGTCCACTTGCAAATTTAACAAACATAGTATATTTAGATTTGTTGGATTTACCGATTAACGATATAAACTCACTAAGTAATTTAATTAATTTAGAAACTTTATATGCAAGTGGAGTTGGTGTGAAAGTAAATTTCAATAATATATCATCGCTCAATAATTTAACAAAGTTAACGCGACTTGATTTAGCTGGCAGGGGTATTGTCAATCTAAAGCCAATAGAAAATTTGACGGAACTTATTCTTTTGCAGGTAAGTTACGATAGTCTTACCGAAATTTCTTCAGTTTCAAAGATGAAAAAATTAATCAGACTATATATTAGACGGAACAAAGTTGATGATATAAGCGGAATTAAGAATTTAGAAAATCTAGATTATCTTGATGCAGCCGATAATCAAATAAAAGACATAAGCGAATTACAATATTTACCGGCAATTCATTTAATAGGTTTAGACGGTAATAAAATTGAAGATATCTCACCCCTTGTTAACAATCCTAACTTAGGTAAAGGTGTTTATCTTTATTTAAAAAATAATCCATTAAGTGAGAAGTCAATTAATGAATATATACCGATACTTATTGCAAGAGGAGTAACGGTATACTATTAACAATCAAAAAAAACGCACTAAGCGGAATAAATAAAACCAACATAGCAAAAGGAGTAATGTATGAAAACGCGAGCCTTTACAATATCGCTTCTGTATTTCATCCTTTGCGCATTAAACTGCATTCGAGTTTTTGCTCAGGGCGATGCAAAACAACTGGTTATTACAGAAGCCAATCTTGACTTCAAGAATCAAGAAGTATGGGTTGAGATTTTCAATCCAACTGATGTTCCGTTACTGTTAAATAGTATGAGAATCTCTGGAATAAAAACTCCCAATATTTTACCAAAGGAATCTAACGATCAAAAAGAAATCGAAATAAAACCCGTTGAACGGATAATTTTTTGTTCCGATATAAATTCGTTCCGAAATAAGTACGGTAATGAAATCAGAGTTGTTGAGTTAAGACCTTTGAAAGCGTTGTTCAAGGGTGGTTTTATTGCAATAAATCATTTGACAGGAGTTGAGAATTCGAAAAATGCAGTCCGATTTGGACCAGGCGAAAAGTCGCGCATAATTGCTGAAAAGGTACGAGATGATGAAGTGCTGAATTTTTCAGATGACAGTATGAGTTATGAAAGGAAAGTATTGAAAGGTGGTTCAGTTTCTTCCTGGTCAAAAACAATTCCTACACCCGGCAAATAAAAGAAGGGAGATGAAAAAATGAAAACATATTTCCAATTATTTGTATTCTTCATTCTTTTTGCCCTTCAAAGTTTGTTTGGGCAAAACTGGAATGCGGTATGCGTTGGCATTAATGATTATCCTGGAACATACAACGACCTTAATTGGTGCATAAGCGATGCGCAAGCTATAAAATATTATTTGGAAGCATATAAGCAATGGAGTAGCGGCAGAATAAATCTATTGACTGATGGTAACGCAAATGAAAGTGCCATACACAGTGCAATAGCGAACATGTCGAGAACAGCAGGTAATACCAATTTCTTTCATTATTCTGGTCATGGAGATTCTCAGGAATTGGGAGGCAGCAACGGAATAATACCTTCAAACTCGTTGGATGCCCGAGTAACGCCAAGTGAGTTGCAAGCAGACTTCGGATCAACATATAATCAATCTACTGCATTTATTGATGCTTGTGGAACGGGGATTTTCCCTCGTGATATGTCAATCGGCGTTATATCTTCAGGATGCAAGGCTGATGAATATTCGTATGAAAGTTCATCAATCCAACACGGTTACTTCACGTATTATTTGCTTGCTGGATTAACGCAATCAACAATCAATACCGCCGAACAATTACATAACTATGCTGCACCTTTGGTTACTCAAGCACAATCTGATCAACATCCGCAACTTGGCGACAGATTTGCAGGTTATTTGAGCATTTATAATGCGACATATACTTTATCGGGAACATTATCACGCTTTGAAACATGGAGTGCTGCCTCAACCATGCAAGGAAATGTCTATGTTCCAAGTGGGATTACATTGACAATCGCATCGAATATGAATCTTACTCTAAATGGTTATTCCATAATTTCAAGTGGCGGTACGATAATGGTTCAGAGCGGAGCTACAATTAACGGACTGAAAGCATATTTACAAACAGGAGGGTCAACAGTCGGTTATTGTCCGAGCATTCAAAGTGCGGTAAACAATGCGCCTTCAGGTTCGAATTGGATCGTGCAATTGTTATCAACCACATATAACGAATCGCCGAGCTTCAGCAGTAAATCAAATCTTACCATGTTCGGCAATGGACAGGGAAGCACAGTTTTGAACGGTGGGGTATCATTCACGAATTCGAGCAACATTCAGATAAGAGATTTGACAACAAGCTATCCTTTTGTTTTCAATTACAGTTCGGGAATTACCGTCTGGAACGCCACAGTAACAGGTTCAACACTCGCAAACAATTATAGCAGTACAAGTGCTGCGCTCGGTTTTGTTACGGCAAATAATATCGGCGCATCTTTTGGATTAAACACTTATGGCGGTACAGGAGATTTATATTACGCTTCTGTCTCTAATGGTGACTGTGCAGCGTATTTAACGAACAACGCATCATACAACATAGGAACAAACAACACATTTTGTTGTAACGGACTTGATATTTATGCTGGTAATGGCGGTTATGCATATGCAATAAGCAATACTTACAGTCGTCCGTTGCCGCAGACAATTTATGGGAATGTTTTCGTTACAGGGCAGAATGGAGTTTGCGGTCAACAGTGTGAATATTTTGCAAAAGCAGCGAAAAACAACAGCATCGCGTTGTCAACAAATACTTCTGAGTTTTCGTTGCAAACATCGGATGATAAATATCTTGCACTATTACGAAAAATAAAAGGCGACAAAGATGCAAATCAATATGACGCAAAGTCTATTGCTCGAGAGCATCAGCAGCTGATTGATGAGTACAAGAGTTATGTTAAAGATGGAAATGATAAAAGAGTGATAAAAGCTGCAATGTCTAAAATATCTCATTTGTATAAAGGAATGGAAGATAAAAATGGCTTCTACTCGTACTTAGCAGAAGCATTGGCAAGTGGAAAATTGAAATCTGTTGAATCCTATTTTAAGAGATATTTCATTTGGAAGTCGGTTGATGAGAACAATTACTCTAATGCCTTGAAAATTGCAGATCAAGTACTTGCATCAGCATCTGATGATAATGACCTTGTCTGCGAGATGATGTATGAGAAAGGATTAGTTTACAAATACTATTTGAATGATGCCGATGCAGCAAGCGCACAATTTTCAATGCTCCTTGAGAAATATCCAGGTCATCCACTCAATTCTTTTGCAGCATCTGAAGTAAACACGATGCAAAAGGAATTTTCTCAGGATTCTACAACAAAGAATGAAACGGTAACAATAGAAAGCTATAATCTTGTCAGTAGCCCCAATCCTTTCAATCCGACAACGAATATTTCATTTACATTACCCGAAGCAAGTCTAGTTCGATTAGCAGTATATGATATTCTTGGTCGGGAAGTAGCTCAGCTTGTTAACGAAATGAAAGGGAAAGGTAAACATACAGTAATATTCAACGGCAACAATTTAGCTTCAGGTATTTATCTCTGCCGTCTTGAAGTTGGGAAAGATGTAGCTATTAAAAAACTGCTTTTAACAAAATAAGAAGGTATTTGTATGTGCAAGTCAATTCGCTTCGCTCATTCACCTGCACATAAGGTAGTTGAGCCGCCATTCCGCTTTTAGCGGAATGGCGGCTTAGTTTGTACGATTGTTTGAGTATTGTTCATTTCTCCAAAATGTGTCCTAATCGCTTAACTAAGCAAGAAGTCAAGCGTTAAGTAGAAAAAAGATTTCCGCTCGAAACAGAGAGAAAAACCGTGTCAATGTAAAAAATATCAGACAGACAAAAACCAAGCGCCAAAACAATTCATACACGTATCATGCGCGCTTAACTATTCGCTTCACATCGTTATCTTTTCGGGACATACAGATGTAAAACAGCGCGGCAAAAATTGGAGTTTGCAAGTTTAAAATTAAAATATTAATATTTGCTTTAAAGTGCAGTAAAAATAATTCACAGTTTACAAACTCGTCCACTAAAAAGCGTGGCGGATGCAAAAGCGCACGAAGCGCTTACATTCTGAAGCAGTCGGGCGGTTTCACGCAGCCAATTGTACGCCGTGCTTTGTGGCGAATCCCGAAGGGATGTGCCAATTGCTGGCATTGCCACATTTCCGAGGGAACACCTCCCCGCCTCAGGCGGGTTCGTGGAGGCATTTGCTCCAGTCTGTTAGGCGGTTTTTTGAAAGGAAATTATGATAAAGGAATTGATTCATCGGATAACCGGAAATATTTACGCTCAAAAATTCCTAAACTTGCAGCATAGATATATCCTCTATTTAATGGGTATTGGTAGTGGTGCAGAAGTTTCTAAGAGTGGGGAAAAAGCTATTTTTACGCTGCTAAAACGTCCCCCTTATTGTATTTTCGATATTGGGGCAAATCAAGGACAATTTTTAGATTTAGCCTTTTCCGAACTCGGAGATTCGGAATTCATCATTCACTCATTTGAACCGAGCAAGTATACTTTTGATTTACTTGTACAAAATGTTCCATCAACAAACAAAGTTAGGTTAAACAATTTTGCGCTTGGCAAAGAAAACGGAACATTCCCATTGTTCACCAACGAATCGGGAAGCGGTTTGGCCTCCTTATCGAAGCGGAAGTTGGATCACTTTGGTATCTCCTTCGATAGGTCTGAAATTGTTACCGTTGTAATGTTGGATAATTATTGTACTGAACATGCTGTCGATCATATCCATCTTTTAAAAATTGATGTCGAAGGTCATGAATTAGATGTATTGCAGGGCGCGCAGGCAATGTTGAATAGACAAGCGGTCGATATTGTTTCCTTTGAGTTCGGAGGATGTAATATAGATTCGCGTACATATTTTCAAGATATTTTCTATGTATTCAATGATTTAAAAATGTCCATTTTCCGAATTACCCCATCCGGGTTTCTCTATCCAATCAAAGCGTATAGAGAACAATACGAACAATTTATTACTACAAATTTTGTAGCAATAAATGCTAATCTCTTTACTACGTAAAAGGTCAAGCGAAAAAAATAAAAAATAATTCACAGCCGAACCCAATGTACGATTTGTAGAGAAAAAAGAAGACTCGGACCAGCAAAAAAAAAGAAGAACATAGTCAGCAACTGCAAACAAAATTTAACAGAGAAAAATATATATACATAGAGGCATAAATAATTCAACGTTACATAATCATTTTAAATATAATATTATCAGGTTGTTTTTCACACAGAGCAGCCAAAGGTCTTTCTGCTGGCGAAGTAGATGTAAGCACATCATTAACACAAAATAATTTACGGGTTGGTGTTACAAATAATATTGAAACTCGTTTATCAGTAGTATCAATTGACAACAATCCGGTTGGATTGATAGACCTTTATTATCATAAAACTAAGGACAGTAGTCAATTTTCTTATGGCTTGTTTGTTGGTGGAACAACTCAAATTGATTTTGTTTATGGCGGAACAATTGGATGGGAGCTATCAAAATATTTTTCACCATATATAACTGCTGTTGGTGCAATACCCCAAAGCAGCATTTTTGCTGATCCTTATTTAGCCATTGGAGCAGATTTATCATGGCCAATTTCAAATCGCTTTAAAATTCATTTCGCGGGCGAATTTGTAAACTATGATATCACTCAAATTAATGAAGATTGGTTTCCATTTGGTGCAATTGGCGTAACCGTAAATTTAAAAGATTAATGCACCCCAACTATTTTAAAAATGGAACAAGTCAAGAAAAAAAGATTTCCGTTGACATCATAAAGTAAAATGATGCAGTAAAAAATGTTCTTTTGCGCCAAAGGCGCATCTGACGTGAAACAGCGCGGAGGTTATAGTTGTGCGAATCTGAAATGAGTTTTAAATGTTTTGCTTTAAAGTTTTGCAAATTTAAAAATATTTTACTTACAAAATGCAATTAACGAGCAATAAAGACTTTCTCTTGATTATCAAAACATTCTATAGGACGTACTAACAAGTTTTTAACACCTGTAAGGTATTTCTTTATTTTACAATAACGCGCGTAATTCTTTTTCAAAAATTTCTTTGGATTGCAATCCGACAATTTTTTTGGATATCTGCCCATCTTTTGTAATCATAAACGTTGTCGGAATTCCGCGAATCCCTCCGAACGCTTGTTCCAAGTTGCCGTTATCAATAACAACAGAATAATTTATTCCTTTTTCTTTAGAAAAATTTGAAACGACTGAAAGAACATCGGAATCTCTATCAACAGAAATACCAATAACCATTCCGCCCTTGCTTTGAAATTCGCTATGCAGGGCAATTAAATCGGGAATTTCTTTAACGCACGGTCCGCACCACGTTGCCCAGAAATTGATGAGAACAGCTTTTCCTTTTGCAAGTTCAGCAAGGTTAACGTGTTCCCCTTTTTCATTGGTAAAAGAAAAATTTGGAACTGCATTTCCATTCCCTTTTTCTACCGATACTACAAGCGAAACATTTTCTTTGTATTGTTCTGAAGATTGAGTTGTGGTTTGCGCGTTTGAATTTTCCTGTTTATTGGATGAACATCCGAAGAGAAATGCAACGAGAAGAAGAAAGAGAGTTTTTTTCATAGAGTTATTCTTTTTGTATTAGTAAATTGATAAGTTGTTTTTTATCCATATCGCTGACCGCCGCGCACAACGTATTGTTGAACCGCCACACAACAACGGTTCTGCCGTTTTCAAATTCGTGTACGTACCAATCGGTTTTTTGCAATTCATTGCGCGCATCATCGGGCAGCCCGATGGTATTGCCTTTCATAGCCGCATCCATATCCGCTTGATAAATGTACACAACAGAACCGCCGACATTGTACACAACATGCGCAAGTTTTATTCCGTCATAATCGGAAAGACCGCCCGCGCATGAATTACAGTCGGTTAATTTCGGAACATTTACTTCAAACGCTACCTCTTTTTTGAGAAAATCTTTTACATTATCCGTATTGCCTTCCATTTGCGGTTTCAATGCGCCGCCGATAACCGCCTGATAATTTTTCAGCGATTGTGAAATAATGTTGCGTTCATCGGGGAGAGAGTTTGACTGCGGAATGAATATGGAATACATTCCGACTGCAACGACAAGAAGCATAACGATAACGGCGGCAGGATTTGTAAAGAGCGTTCCGAATAGCTGTTGTATGGAATTCAGCGCTCCTTTTTGCGCGCCGGAAGTTTTGTTAAAAATAGAATAATAGATATCGGCAGGAACGCTGATGCGGCGAATTTTTTCGTGTACAATTTTTTTTGTTAAGTCTAATGCGCGATATTCATAATTGCAATGCGGACATTTATGCGCATGTTCCAGCAATTCGTGGACGCGATCTTCCGGAAGCCGCTTATCAATTATTTCGCAGACACATTCATGAAATTCATTGCATTTCACAATTTCACCTGTAACAAATTATTCGTTAGTTTCTTTCGGGAGAAATCCCCGTTTTTTTGCATAATCATATAATTTTGTATGCAGAATTTTTCTTCCTCTATGAAGCCGCGAGCGGACTGTGCCGACAGGAATTTGTAAAAATTCTGCAATTTCTTCGTACGTTAATCCCTCAATATCGCAGAGAATTACCACCGTTCTAAATTCTTCGGGCAGAGAATCAAGCGCGCTGGAAACATCGTCGTCAAGAAGCTGACCGAACATTTTTTCCTGCAAGTCGGTCGAGTCGCTTGATTCGTCACGGATTAAATCATAAAATTTTTCAATTTCATCATACTCAACTGTATCCGGCTCTTTAACATTTTTGCGGTATTGGTTGATGTATGTATTTTTCATTATACGAAACAACCAAGCGCGTATGTTTGTTCCCTGTTCAAACTTATCCCAAAACCGATATGCTTTAAGAAATGTTTCTTGCAGCAAATCGCTGGCATCGTCGGGTTTTCCGGTAAGACGCAAACCGTAATTGTACAGAACTTCCATGTGAGGAATAGTTTGCTTCTCAAACTCCTTGTGAAGTTGTTTTGTAGAATCTATGACGGCTGTAATAAAGAAAGGGATCATTCGTTTTTTCGCTTTTTTTCAGCCGCAAGAAATCTATTGTTATTATTCAAACAGCGGAAAAAATAAGCAAGTTCCAGAAAATAGTTTTGAATTCGTCTGTAAAGTATAAGAAAAATGTGTATGAGATTCAATTTACTTTTAAGGGTAAGATTTGGTATATTCTTGGAGTTTAAAAAATGTTTCTTTTAACGTAAAAAATTTTTGAATGACGCCGCATAGTACTTCACAACATTCTTCGCAATAACTTACGATGGAAGCAAACTTTTCGTAATTCTCTATACTTACTCACTAAATTAGTACTATTTATGAATATCTCAATACCAAAAGAAGGAAAATCCGAACCGCGTGTTCCGATGCTTCCCGGTGCGGTTGAAAAACTGGTGAAAAAAGGAGCAGTTGTTACCGTTGAAGCGGGGCTTGGAGCTACGCTTGGAATTTCGGATAACGAATACAAAAAAGCCGGCGCTGCGATTGAAAAAAATAGAAAAAAAATTCTTTCGTCCGGCGATATTGTTTTGCGTTTGCGCAAACCTGATGCAAAAGAACTTTCTTTAATGAAGAAAGGAGCGCTCAGCATCAGTTATCTCGATCCGTTTAATGATGCAAAACTTCTTGCCGCATTAGCGAAGCAAAAAATTTCAGCAATTGCAATGGAAATGATTCCGCGTTCAACACGCGCGCAAAAAATGGATGCGTTAAGTTCGCAGGCATCGCTTGCCGGATATGCAGCAGTAATTGTTGCGGCGGATAATATTCTAAAAATATTTCCGATGATGATGACTCCGGCGGGTACAATTCAGCCGTCGAAAGTTTTTGTTATTGGCGCAGGCGTTGCCGGATTGCAGGCGATTGCAACGGCAAAACGGCTTGGCGCAAAAGTAGATGCGTTTGATACGCGTTCTATTGCAAAGAATGACGTACTTTCACTCGGCGCGAAATTTGTAGAAGTTGATCTTGGCGAAACCGGACAAACTGCGCAAGGTTATGCAAAAGCATTAACGGAAGAACAGTTGAAAAAACAGCGCGAGGTAATGAAACAATACTGCGCTCAAGCGGATGTTGTAATTACAACCGCGCAAGTGTTCGGAAGAAAAGCTCCGATAATTGTAACCAAAGATATGGTTGAAGCTATGAAGCCAGGAAGCGTAGTTGTTGATCTTGCAATAGAAACCGGCGGCAACGTAGAAGGCGCAGTTCTTGGAAAAGTTGTAGAAAAGAAAGGGGTAAAAATTATCGGTCTGGAAAATATGCCGGCGCGCGCTGCAATGAATGCAAGTTTAATGTATTCCAATAATTTATTTAATCTGCTCGATGAATTCTGGAATAAAGAAACAAAACAATTTGATTTAAAACTTGACGATGAAATAATAAAAAGTTGTTTGCTTACGCACGGCGGCGCGATTGTGCATCCGAATTTTGCGCCGAAACAACAAAATAAGGAGAAGCAATAATGACATTAGAATTATTAGTACCGCTTATATTTATTTTCTTTCTTTCCGTTTTTTTAGGAAAAGAAGTAATTTCAAAAGTTCCGTCTATTCTTCACACGCCGCTGATGTCCGGCTCTAATGCAATTTCGGGAATTACCATTGTCGGCGCGCTTGTTGCGGCAGGCGAGGAACATACAATGCTCGGTTCAATTCTTGGAATGGCGGCGGTTGTGTTTGCAATGATCAATGTTGTCGGCGGATATTTGGTTACAA
>CAYXEE010000014.1:11815-16326 GCA_964463935.1 uncultured Chitinophagaceae bacterium
GATGATGTACCTTGTTGCCGCGCTTCTTTTTGTTGTCGGTCTTCAGCGAATGAGTAAACCGGAAACTGCGCGAAAAGGAAATTTACTTTCTTCGTTTGGAATGTTGCTTGCTATTGTTGCAACGCTTGTGCATTATGAAATTCTTGATTGGACGTACATTATTATCGGAATGATTCTTGGCGCGGCAATCGGCGCCACGCTTGCGCGAATTGTTAAAATGACGGAAATGCCGCAGATGGTTGCATTGTTAAACGGCTTCGGCGGATTGGCGAGTCTGCTTGTTGGGTTTTCCGAATTCAACAAACAATTTGAAAATGTTGCGAATCCTGAAATTGTTCATTCAATTGATCTTTATACGGCGGTTACCATTGTATTAACTATACTTGTCGGCGGACTAACGTTTTCCGGAAGTTTAATTGCGTGGGCAAAATTAAAAGAAGTGATGACCGGGAAGCCGATTCTTTTTAAAGGGCAGCAATTTGTGAATGCGGTAATTTTAATTTCGGCTGTTCTCGGCGGAGTAATGTTTGCACTCAATCCAGCGGAAAGCTACAACATTCTTCTTGCTCTTATTCTTGTCGGATTGATTCTCGGCGTAACATCGGTAATTCCAATCGGCGGAGCGGATATGCCGGTGGTAATTTCTCTGCTGAATAGTTATTCCGGTATCGCGGCATCGCTTGCAGGATTTGTTATTCAAAATAACGCGCTGATCATTACCGGTTCGCTTGTCGGCGCCAGCGGAATTATTCTTACCAATATTATGTGCAAAGCTATGAACCGCTCGCTTGCAAATGTTTTGTTCAGCGGATTCGGTTCTGTGCAATCCGGCGGAGGAAGCGGCGAAAAAGGAGAAGTAAAACCGGTGAATGTAGAAGATGCGGCGGCATTGCTTGAAGCTGCCGGTTCGGTTTGTATTGTTCCGGGTTACGGACTTGCAGTTGCGCAAGCGCAGCATGCCTGCCGCGAACTTGGCGAGCTGCTGGAAAAAAATGGAACTGAGGTTCGTTATGCAATTCATCCTGTTGCGGGAAGAATGCCCGGACACATGAACGTTTTGCTTGCGGAAGCAAATGTTTCGTACGATCATCTTTACGAAATGGATGCCGTTAATCCGATTATAGGAACGGTAGATGTTAGTTTAGTTATCGGCGCGAATGATGTTGTGAATCCTGCCGCGCGGGAAGATAAAGCTTCGCCGATTTATGGAATGCCGATTATTAACGTTGATCATTCTAAAACTGTTATCGTGATGAAGCGTTCTATGGCAACCGGATTTGCCGGAATTGAAAATCCGTTATTCTATAAAGACAATACGCGGATGTTGTTCGGCGACGCAAAAAATGTTTTACAAGGATTAGTTGCGGAGTTTAAGAAGGGTTAATTTTTTCGATAAACATAATCAAATTTTTCAATGCCATGACTAATCATCATGGCATTATTGTTTTTACAGTAAATAATTTTTTTTGATTTGGAAAATTAAGATGGTATATTAAATGTTACTTAATCACAACTATAATGAGTAACATGAAAAAAATTTTTCTTCTGCTGTTTTCTTTCTCCCTTACTGCGTTTTCACAAACAACAATCTTTACCGAAACAATGGGCAGCGTTAGCGCAACAACAACCATTGCCGCTCACGAAACAAATAACGGGTTCGATAATAAAAGTTTTACAATGACCGACGGCGGAGCGGCGAATCCTGCTGATATTCGCGCAACCAGTTCTTCTACAGGATATGCCGGCGCATCCGGCGGTGCAAATGTTTGGTTTACTTCAACTGCAGGCGACCGCGGTTTTGCAATAGAAGGAATTGATGCTTCTTCATACGCAAATATGAAATTAAATTTTGCTGTTCGTAAAGAGGGCGGAGCGGGAACAGATTTTGCAACATTTGCAGTTCAATATTGGGATGGCGCAGCATTCAATACTGTAAATGTAAATAGCTTTCCGACTTCAAGCAGCGCTGCCGGCTGGTATTTAATTTCTACTGTTTCGCTTCCCCCGGCGGCTCAAATCAACGGTTTAAAGATTCGATTTTTGAAAACGGGAACAATCGCATGCCGTCTTGATGATGTAAAACTATTTTCAGATTCAACAGGGGGCGGAGATGATGATACTTCCAGCGTTCCGAAAACAAATATTTCAACTACGGCTCTGTCGCTTTCATTCGGACAAATTGCATCTGTTCCGTCTCAGTCGCAGAATTTTTCTGTATCGGGAATAAATTTAACTGACAGCATTATAATTACTTCGCCGGCAAATTTTGAAATCTCGCTGAACAATTCTGTGTGGAATAAAAATTCAATTTCGCTGCCGCAAAATAATGGCGTCGTAAGTTCTACGCCATTGTATGTGCGGTATAATCCGGCGGCAATTGGTTCGCATTCCGGAAATATTTCTTTTACAAGCACAGGCGTTGCAACGCAAAATGTTTCTGCGTCTGGAACATATACAACAGTTGTTCCCCCATCGTCGGATTATTATTCCGGCGCTTATAGATTATTTGGTACAGCTTTGCGCGCCGCACTCCATAACATTATTAAAGGGCATTCGGTGATTAGTTACGATGGATTGTACACCGCGTTTCCTTCTACCGATACAAAGCCGAATGGAAAAGTGTGGGATATTTATTCCGATGTTCCCGGCGGGACTTCTGCATACGAATATACGCACGGTACAAAAAAATGTGGAAGTTATGGAGGCGAAGGAGATTGTTACAATCGTGAACATTCTTGGCCCGACAGCTGGCTTGGTGCAACGAATCCTGCGCGCTCAGATTTGTTTCACATCTATCCGACGGATGGATTTGTGAACAATCGAAGAAGCAATTATCCATTTGGAACAGTTGCCTCAGCGTCATGGACATCTACGAACGGAAGCAAATTGGGAAATTGTTCTTATCCCGGATACACCGGAATTGTATTTGAACCTATCAATGAATACAAAGGAGACCTTGCTCGCTCTGCAATGTATATGTCCGCGCGGTATTACACGGCAGACGGCGGATGGATTGCAACGCCAGCAACAAATAAGTCTGACTTGCTTCCGTGGTACGCAAATCTTTTGTACGATTGGAGCGTGCAGGATACGGTGAGCGTAAAAGAAATAAATCGCAATAACGCAATTTACACGTATCAAAAAAATAGAAATCCGTTTATTGATCGTCCTGAATTTGCGGCGGAAATTTGGAAAACGGACATGCCGCCGCGTGTTGTTTTGGTTAAACAACTTTCTTCAACAGCATTATTGATTGATTTTTCTCGGTATCTGGATTCTACAGCGGCAGCAACAAAAACAAATTTCCAATTGGATAATTCAATCGGCAATGCAAGCGGAATTCAGTGGGGAGTGAATAACGATATTTCAAAAATAATTGTAACAGTACCGGCGTTAGCAAACGGCACAAATTATTTGCTGACGATTAAGAATTTAAAAAGCATCAATAATGTTGCAATGAGCGACACAATCGTTACATTTAAAACATCTGGAACAGTTGCCGTTCCGTTACAAAATCAATCCCTGCCGCGTCAATTTGCATTAGAACAAAATTATCCGAACCCGTTTAATCCGACAACAACAATTTCGTATTCAATTCCCGCAGCGCAAAACTTGTCAGGTTTTGAAAACCTGACAAGTTTATACGTTTCCTTAAAAATTTATGATGCGCTTGGAAGAGAAGTTGCAACGGTAGTAAACGAATTTAGAGAAGCAGGAAGATATACTCAACAGTTCGACGCGTCTCGTTTAAGCAGCGGCGTATATTATTACACGCTTCGTGCAGGAAAATTTTCTGCAACAAAACATTTTACGATGTTAAAATAAAAAGAGCATTTTTATTAGATAAAATTTAGGTGCAGGGTGCTTTTAAAGTATTCTGCACCATTTTGTAATATATTTTCCTCACAATATTTCATCTCGCTCCCAATCTCAGATTGGTGAACGAAGAACAAGCGATGCTCTGCATCGCTAAATTAAAACACTAGCACTGCTTTAGTGCAAGAAACTACCATATGATTGAAGGATTGCTTAAGATATAAACGAATTGGAGCAATACAATGTGAAACAGAGTTTCTGTGCATTTGCGTTACCAACGCCTATCCAATATTTTTCCTCTTGCGCAAGTAACGTTTGAGTTACGAGTTATAAAATAGTTTGTTATTAACAGAAGTTACGCAAGATGATGTTTAAGGACTCAAAACCTGAATCCCGTCATTCCCGCGAAGGCGGGAATCTATGAATTTGAACTGATTTCAATGTACGGATGCCCGACTAAAGCATTCGGGCATGACGTTTTTCTTGTTTTGCGTAACTTCAGTTATAAATATTTATCCCTTGCATTTACAGCCAAAATTTTTTACACTTTAGCAAATAATTATCCAGGGATTATGCTTACACAACCCTCAAACCACAATGTTTACCACATCTATTCTCAATACAGCAGAAATGCAAGCGCATTGTTCTATTCTGTTTTTTACAACTGTAAAACAAGCTGCAACGTGGCAAAGTGG